>NZ_JBJURM010000031.1:0-72734 GCF_046097995.1 Rhodococcus sp. 5A-K4 | reverse complement strand
CTGGATTCGGATCGATCTCGGGAAGGACTTCCACATGATTACCAAGCTTGAATTCTTGTTCAGAGAAGCTTGCGTCTTCGGCCCCGCTTGGTCCGACGACCAGGACGCACCAGGTGGCCACGACGGGTGCGATACCCGCAACAACGTTCTGGCCCATGATCTCTCGGACGTGGTGTTCAAACCGGGAACACGTGACTGCGTCGTACTGTCGGGCGCGATGACCGACCCGTACTCCGGTGATCGCATCGAATTCGAACGCAGCCAGGCCAAGTCCGTCCAGATCGACCACGTCTTCCCACTCGCCGCGGCTTGGGACTTCGGCGCGAACTCCTGGACGCCCGCGCTTCGGATGAGGTTCGCGAACGACACGTCACTGAACCTGTTGGCCGTCAACGGCCCCGACAACCAGTCGAAAGGCGACAGCACGCCCAGTGAGTGGTTGCCGCCCGATCCTGCATACCGATGCTTTTACGCCGGCAAGTACTTGACCGTCGCGATTTCCTACGGCTTACCGGTCAGCCGGGCGGATCACTCGGCGTTGACAGAACTCGCCACTCGCTGTTGAGCTACCGGCCGTCCTTCACCACTCGACCGCTCTGAATGACGAGTGCGATGCGCTCACGATCGGCGAAGATGGACGGATCCGTCAACGGATTGCCGCGGAACGCAACGAGGTCGGCGAACTTGCCGACTTCGATGGTGCCGACCTCGTCGGCGATACCGAGAATGTCGGCGTTGATCCGGGTAGCGGAAACCAATGCGTCCATCGGGGTTTCGACCTTGGCGCGCAGGACTAGCTCCATTCCCCGGCCCGTTTGATCGGTACCGATGAGGTCCGATCCCAATCCCACTCTGACGCCGGCATTTCGAGCAGCAAGAAGCCCGTCGATCTGACCCTGCATCATCTGGCCGATCCGCGCCGAAATCGATTCGGGTAGACCTGCTGACGCCGCGCTGTCCGAGAGTGCCTGCACCACAGCCAACGTCGGCACCAACGCGACGTCGTGCTCGGCCATCAACTTGGCAGTCTCGTCGTCGATACCTGAGCCGTGCTCGACGCATTTCGCGCCGGCAGTTACAGCGTTTCGGATTCCCTCGTTGTTGTGGGCATGCACCGTGACATAGGTACCGCGCGCATTGGCTTCCTCGACGGCAACTTCGATCTCGTCGACCGTGAACTGGGTATCGGTGAGCTTGTCATGAGTCGATACCACTCCCCCGGTAACACACAGTTTGAGGAAGTCCGCACCCCTGCGGAACGTCTCGCGAACGTTCTTTCGCATTTCGTGCGGACCGTCGGAAAGCAGAGACATACAACGCAATCCGGGGATGTCATGATCGGACCAGTCCGAAGTCGGCTCCCACTCGGCCGCCAGGTGTCCGTGTCCACCTGTCTGGCACTGGATCGGGCCGCACTGAATGATCCGCGGACCCGGAATCTTGCCCGAGGCGACAACTCCGGCGAGTCCACCGTCGATTCCGCCGCAGTCACGAACAGTGGTGAATCCTCCGTCGAGGGTCGATGCGCAGGTCGCGAACATGTCTGCAGCGAGCTCGGCTACCGAGATCTGACGCCGCAGACTCGGTGCGAGATCGCTCGATCCACCGAGATGAACGTGTGCGTCGATGAGGCCGGGCGTGATTGTCAGCCCGGTGCAGTCCAGCACCTCCGCCCCCGCGGGCGGCGTTCCACCGAGTGCACTGATGCGGCCATCTTCCACGGCAACAGCGCAGTTCTCGATCGGGTCGGCGCCCGTGCCGTCGATGATCGTTGCACCGGTCAGCCATACGACAGACATATTGAATGTTCCTCCGACGTGTACCGATCGCCGGAAGATTCCGCCGACATACCGAATAGGGTTCGGTTAGTATGATGCATACCGGCTCCCGAAATCAAGGAGTTGTCATCAATCGATCAAGTCCGAGATTGCCGACGAATCCCTCACCAGGAGAATCGATGCCGCGTCCCACTCAGCCGATACTGTCCACGCGAAACATCACCGACGCGGCTCTGGATGCTGTCGACGCAACCGGCGACTTCACCATGCCCGGGATCGCCAAGCAACTGAACGTGACTCCGTCTTCGCTCTACACACATATTTCGGGTCGATCCGAGATCGTCGAACTCATGCGCATCCGCGTGATGTCGTCGATCTCTGTCCCCCACCCACCCGCAGGGTGGAGCGAACGGATCAGCGCGTGGGGGTGGGCATATCGCCGAGCTGCCGTCGAACATTGGCGCCTCATCCCGCTACTCATGACACGCAGCGTCCGCACCGAGGTGACTTTTGATATCGATACTGCACTGGTTCAAGCATTTTCGGACGGGGGTTTCAATTCGACCGATACGCGTCACGCAATTTCCACGCTGGACAGTCTGGTTCTCGGATCCGTCGTGAAACTCTCGACGCCGGATGTCGCGTGGACTCAATCCTCCAACCCGAGCGAGGTCACGCGTGAGTCCGCGAACCCACTGCGAACCGACGACACCTTCGACTTCGGCCTGCGAACGCTGATCGCTGGATGGATGGCCCAGTGCGTCGTCCGCCTGTATACCGAATCCCATTCGGATCTACCTGTCACTTCACGGTGAACGACCTCGTATGCCATCCAGTGGCTCCACCGGGAATCGGCGGAGTGCGCTCTTCCACCTGAACGTTCCCGTCCAAATCCGTCGCTCTGACCTGCACGGTGTGCAAACCTGAGCCTGCATCCCACATCCACGACCATTGACGCCAGGTGTCGATCGAGTACTCCTGCGCCAGTGTCGCCGGTTGCCATTCGCCGTTGTCGACGCGAACCTCGACCTTCTCGATCCCGCGATGCTGCGCCCAGGCCGTTCCCGCCACCAGCACCTGGCCCGGCTCGATCGGCGCCAAAGCTGCCGGCACCTCGATACGCGAGGACGTCTTGATCGGTGCCTGCGCACCCCAACCGCGCTGGGTCCAATAGGCCTCGACCTTGTCGAAACGCGTGAGTTCCCACTCCGTCACCCACTTGGTGGCGGAGACGAAACCGTACAGGCCGGGAACTACCTGCCGAACGGGATAGCCGTGCTCGAACGGCAACGGCTCACCGTTCATCGCCACGGCGAGAATCGCGTCACGGCCGTCGGTGACTATCTCGACCGGGGTGCCGACTGTGAAGCCGTCGACGCTGGTCGACAGGAGCATGTCGGCGTCGGGATGGACACCGACTTCGTCGAGCAGGTCCTTCATGGGATAACCGATCCACTTCGCGTTCCCGGCCAGAACGCCGCCCACCTCGTTGGAAACACACGTCAGCGTGATGACTCGCTCGATGGGCGTTCGCGCCACCAGATCGTCGAACGACAACGTCATCTCGCGGTCCACCATTCCGTGAATCCGCAGTTCCCACGAATCCGTCGTCAATTGCGGAACGAGGAGTGCAGTGTCGATTCGATAGAAGTCGTCGTTGGGCGTGATGTACGTCGACGCACCCGCAATCGCGATGTCCGCACCCGCCGGAATCGGCGGCGCCGGGTCAGCGGCAGTGGGCACGACAAAGTCTTCACGATTCGCTACTGCTCCGGCGATTCTCTGCCCCACGAACTTCCCGGCGGCACCCGCTGCCGCAGCCACTGCCAACGCCGCACCTGCCAGCAGAAGGAACTGACGACGAGGCAACCACGAGTCGGCGACGCCAGGCGAGAGCGGCACCTCGAGTTGCGTGATCAGCAACCGCAAGGTTGCGACGCCCGCCACCACACCGACCAGCGTCGGGAACACGTACATCGCATCGGCAGTCGGGCGCTGCATCGCCGCATACACACCAACCGCGCCCAGAAGAACGAGGATGACACTGCCGATCGGGCGGCGTCGCCGTTCCAACAGCCCGGCCACCGCACCGAGCAGAACGATCAATATCGACATTCCGATGAACAGCGCCGGCTTGTCATTGGTGCCGAAGGTGTCGATCGCGAACTCGCGAGCCCACGCCGGGGTTCGGTCGACGGTCGTTGCACCGACTGCGTAGAAGGGCGACGCGTCCGGGTTGATCGGCAGCGCCACCAGTTCACCGACGCCCAGGACGACAGCCGCGGCCAAGACCCCGGAGATCGCGTGAGCAGCCCATCTACGACGCGGTGGACGAGATTCGGTGCTCGGGTGCTCGTCGATGTTCTGTGTGACCATGTCGTCTCGGCTCTGTCGGTGCGAGTGGTGCTTCGATCGGATACCCGACATTCGGCGCTGCGGTACATCCGGATGGGTGCACTCCTCCATCAAGAACTACGCCGAACTCGCGATTAGAGTGGGAACGATGACCGTCGACCTCAACAAGGACACGCTCCTGTGCATGTCGCTCTCCGGGCGACCGAGCAACATCGGCACCAGGTTTCACAATTACCTCTACGAGGAATTGGGCCTGAACTTCGTCTACAAAGCCTTCACCACCGAAGACGTACCCGCCGCGATCGCCGGCATACGAGCACTCGGGATTCGAGGCTGCGGGGTGTCGATGCCGTTCAAGGAACAGGTCATCGAGCACATCGACGTCATGCACGATTCGGCCAGCGCCATCGACTCCGTGAACACGATCGTCAACGAGTCCGGAGTGCTGCACGCCTACAACACCGACTATCAGGCGGTGGCCGATCTGCTGCGTGACAACGACGTCGACACGAGCCTGTCCGTCGCAGTCGCCGGCAGCGGTGGCATGGCAAAAGCAGTCGTCGCTGCGGTGCGCGACACCGGATTCACCGACGTCACCGTGATCGCCCGCAACCAGCAAGTGGGGTCGTCGCTCGCGAAGCACTACGGCTTCGACTGGCAGGCCGAACTCGGTGAGCTTCGTCCCGGTGTGCTGATCAACGCCACTCCGATCGGTATGTCCGGCGGCGCAGAAGCAGATGCACTGTCGTTCCCCGAACAAGCAGTGCGCGACGCCGATGTCGTCTTCGACGTCGTCGCGATGCCTGCGAACACGCCACTGATCGCGTTGGCGACCGAACTCGGCAAGACGGCGATCACGGGAGCGTCGGTCATTGCCCTTCAGGCCGCCGAGCAGTTCGTGCTCTACACCGGCGTGCGTCCGAGCGCGGAGCAGATCCAGCGAGCGTCGGAATACTCACGGGCATAGGAACCACGTCGCCGTGAACGAGACCGGGGAGACTCCACCTCAACAACTCGCGCGGAACTTCAACGAGTTGTTGCAAGAACTGCGCGTCGCGCTCTCTGGTGTTCAGATCCTGTTTGCCTTCCTGCTGGCCGTGGCATTCACCGAACGCTACGAGGAAGCGTCGGCGTACATCCGCGGCATCCACTTGGTGACGGTGATCCTTGTTGCCATCTCGTTCGGGTTCCTGATGGCACCCGCAGTCTGGCATCGCATGCTCTTCCGCCGTGGGCACCGCGAGAACATATTGCCCGTCGCCAACCGATTCGCCCTGTGCGGCATAGCCTTTCTCGCCGCCTCCATGACCGGCACGGTCCTGTTGATCGCCGAGGTCGCCGTCGGCGGAGTTGCCGCAAAGGTTTTGGCAGCGTGCGCCGCGATCATGTTCACGGCACTGTGGTTTCTCGTGCCGTCATTCATTGATCGCACCAAGAGCTGACTCAGGCTCCGGTGTCGACGGCGCGAGTGCTGTCGTTCGACCACTGTGACCACGAGCCCGGGAACAGCGTCGCGTCGTAACCGGCAATCGCGAGTGCCGCAATCTCATGCGCTGCAGTTACTCCGGATCCGCAGTACACCGCGACACTGTCTCCGGCGCCCAGTCCGGCGAACCGCTCACGCAAGCGGGTCGCGTCCAGGAACCGACCGTCGCCGGTGATGTTCTCCGCGGTCGGCGCGCTCACCGCACCGGGGATGTGCCCTGCGACGGGATCCATCGGCTCGACCTCGCCGCGGTACCGCTCCCCTGCTCGGGCGTCGAGAAGCACACCGCCCGCACGCGTCCAGTCGCCGACGCCGTCGATGTCGACAGTCGGCATGTTGCCGCCGGTGAAAGTCACATTGCCCGGAGTGACCGACTCACCGATACCGGCCGCCAACGGCAGTCCCGCCGACTCCCAGGCCTGTAGCCCGCCGTCGAGCAGTCGGACATCCGAGAGCCCGGCCCACCGCAGCAGCCACCAACCACGGGCAGCGGCCGTGTTGCCGGTGGCGTCGTAAAGCACCACCGAATCACCGTCGTCGATTCCCCAACGACGCGCAGCGTCCTGCAGGTCTTCGAGACTCGGCAGCGGATGCCTTCCCGTGCCCGGCGACGACGGCGAGGCAAGTTCCTCGTCGAGGTTCACGAATACCGCGCCGGGAATATGGCCGGCGCGAAAATGCTGCTCGCCGTTCGAATCACCCAGCGCCCATCGGACATCGAGCAATCGCGGCGCAGCGCCGGCCTCGATGAGAGCGGACAGTTCTTCGACGTCGATCAGCACGGGAAGTGTCATGAACCCATCCTGACACGACCACTCATGCAACCCCGAAGAAGGCACCGAGACCCACCAACAACACTCCCGTCACCACGTCGATTCGCTTGCCGACGCCAGGACGACGCAGCTTCTTGCCGGCTCCGGCCGCCAACACCACCACGATCGCCCACCACAGTGCCGCGGCGACCACCGTCGCGCCCGCCAACATCAACGTGCGCAGCCCTGCGCCTTCACCCGGCTCGATGAATTGCGGGAGTAGCCCGAGAAAGAACAACAGCGCCTTCGGGTTCAGCAGGTTCGAGAGGAAGCCGTAGCGAAATGCCGTGGTGACCGCGATCGGTTCTTTCGCTGCCGGAATTCCCTCGTCCGAGGCTCGGGCTTTGAAAGCACTTCGAATCGCGGAGATGCCGAGCCAGGTCAGATATGCCGCCCCGGCGTATGTGAGCGCAGAGAGCAACTGTGGCCGTGTCGCCACAAGTGCGGAGAGACCAAGTGACGCGGCAGCGGTGTGAACGAAGAGCCCGGAAATCACACCGGCGGCCACCACCGCGCCGGTCCGACGATCTGCCAGAGAATGACGCAGGATCAGGACAAAATCCGGTCCCGGCGTGAACAGGACGATGGATAGCAGGGAGCCGAAAGCGAGCCACTGACCGACACTCATCCGAAATACCTCACACCCGAGCTGATTCGAGACACATGTTCATGCCAGGAGTGTGCAACTGGATCCGGGAAGTTCAAAACGACTCCGGATATAGTTCGGCAGATGACGAAGAATGAGCCTCTGGATCCGGTGGACTGGAAGATTTTGGCCGAATTGCAGAACGACGCGTCGATCACCAACAAGGTGTTGGCCGATCGAGTCGGCTTGGCGACTTCCTCGTGCCACGAGCGCGTACGACGCCTACGTGCCAACGGAACGATCAGCGGTATCCACGCGGTTGTCGATCCGGCAGCCGTTGGCCGGTCGATGCAGGCGATCATCGCCGTTCAATTGCGACCACACCGCCGCGACCTCGTCGACCGGTTCACCGCCGACGCCCTAGCACTGCCGGAAACGCTTGCGCTCTTCAACGTCTCGGGGCCTGAGGATTTCTTCCTCCACGTCGCGGTCCGTGACAGTGCTCATCTACAGCGAGTATTGATCGACCACCTCGCCGCACATCCCGAGGTCTGGCACGCCCAAACGCACCTCATCTACGGCAAAGCGGTCACCTCACCCATCCGACCGGACAGGTAAATCGGGTCTGGGGCGGGTCGGGCAGAATCACTGACCATGTCGGACTCCACAGATACCACCGAACCGGAAGCCGTTCGCAGCAACTCGCAACCGATGAGCGCAGGCATCGTCACGGCCCTCGTCGGCTTCACCAGTTCGTTCGCGGTGGTGCTCACCGGCCTCGCGGCTGTCGGTGCGGACGCGACCGAGGCGGCGTCCGGACTGCTGGTTCTGTGTGTGACCCAAGCGTTGGGAATGCTCTGGCTCTCACGCCGGTATCGGATGCCGATCACCCTGGCCTGGTCGACGCCCGGTGCCGCTCTGCTCGCCGGCGCCGGAGCGGTCGAGGGTGGGTGGCCGGCCGCGGTCGGAGCATTCATCGTCGTCGGAATCGCGATCGTGCTGACCGGACTGTGGCCGACGCTCGGAAGGATCATCTCGGCAATCCCGACGCCCCTCGCGCAAGCGATGCTCGCCGGGGTTCTGATGCCGTTGTGCCTGGCGCCGATCATCGCCGTCCGGGACGCACCGGCAGCGGTCGCGCCCGTCATCCTGGTTTGGCTTGCCGCGCAGCGCTTCTCCAAGCGATGGGCGGTTCCGCTCGCGTTTCTCACAGCAGCGGTCGTGATCGGGATCAGCCTCGTCACGTCGGATCGAGTACTCGACGCCGGCGCCATGATTCCCCGCATCGATCTCACCGCGCCGTCGTGGACCTGGCAGGCAATGATCGGCATTGCGATTCCCCTCTACATCGTCACGATGGCTTCGCAGAACATTCCCGGTGTGGCCGTGATGAATTCGTTCGGCTACACCGTTCCCTGGCGGCCGTCGATGATCGTGACGGGTATCGGCACCATCGTCGGCGCACCGGCCGGTGGCCATGCGATCAACCTCGCGGCGATCAGCGCAGCCCTGGCCGCCGCCCCCACCGCACATCCGGATCCCAAACGTCGATGGATCGCTGCCTTCACCGCAGGCTGGGCGTATCTCGTTCTCGCTGCCGGCGCGGCCGCGGTGGCCGCTCTGGTAGCCGCCGCACCGGCCGGAGTCGTGGAAACTGTTGCCGGACTGGCGCTCCTGGCAACGCTTGCCGGCGCCCTCACGTCGGCGCTGAGCGAGGCGAGTGAACGTGAAGGCGCCGTGGTCACGTTTCTGATCGCCGCATCCGGGGTCAGTATCCTGGGAATCGGTTCGGCATTCTGGGCACTGTTGGTGGGGCTGATCGTGCGTGCAGTCCTACAGGGCACCACCCTGCCCTCACTCTCGCGAAAGTCCTCACTACAGTCGAAGCCGTGAGCACAGCGCAGACACCCCCGTCGATCAGCGAGTTTCCCGTTCTCTGGCCCGTCCCGACGCGGTGGGACGACAACGATCACTACGGCCACGTCAACAACGTGACCTACTACTCGTACTTCGACACCGCGGTCAACGCCTGGCTGATGTCTTCCACTGGAACCGACATCCGCAATCTGCCTGCCATCGGCGTCGTCGCCGAGACGTCGTGCCGGTACCTGAGCGAACTGTCGTTCCCCGAGCAGTTGCAGGTGGGTATCTCCGTCGAGAAGCTGGGCACCAAGAGCATCGTCTACGCGCTGGCGATATTCCACGAGGTCGAAAACGGCCATTGGGAACCTGCCGCGACTGGGCGCTTCGTGCACGTCTACGTCGATGCCGACACCCGTAAGCCGGTGGAGATCCCGGCTGCGATCAGATCAGCAGCCGGGACCTTGACCGAAAACTAGCTCAGGCCGAGCTGATCTGCCGTCAAGACGGCGCGTGCGACGATTCCGTCGATCAGCGCGACCGTCGGGCCGCCGTGCTCGGCCTTGTTGCGCGGATCGTCGAGAATGCGTCGCAGCACGCCCTCGGCGATGATCGAGAGCTTCCACAAAGCGAGTACGTGCCAATATCCGACCGCTGACACGTCGCGGCCGGTCGCCTCGACGTAGGCAGCGACCAGCTCGTCGCGGTTCGGGAAGCCTTCCAGCGTGGACGCCATGAACGGACCGGCAACTTTGTCACCGGCTTCCGGCCAGTACGCGAGTAGCGCACCGAGATCCGCGAGCGGCTCCCCCAACGTGCACAGCTCCCAGTCGACGACGGCAACGATGCGCCCCTCGACCGGGTCGGTGATGACGTTGTTGAGGTGGAAGTCGCCGTGGACCAAGGTCACTTCGTTCTGTTCCGGAATGTTTCGGTGCAGAATCTCGGCCAACCTGTCGACGTCAGGAACATCGCGGGTCTTCGACTTCTCCCACTGCGCCGACCACCGTTTGAGTTGACGCTCGGCAAAGGGCTTGCGGCTGGCCAGATCGTCGAGGCCGGTCTCTTCCAGGTCAACCCCGTGGATGCTTGCGAGGGTTTTCGGCATCGCCAATCCGACCGCGCGACGCTCGTCCTCGGTCAACTTCTGAGCCACTGGAACGCCGTCGATCACAACGCCGTCGATGTAGCTCATGAGGACCAGCGGAGCGTCCGTGATCTCCGGATCTTCCGTGATGCCGAGGATCTTCGGAACCGGCACTTTGGTTCCCTGGAGCGAGGACAGGATGCGGTGCTCGCGAACGACGTCGTGCGCGGACGCCAACAACGTGCCGAGTGGAGGTCTGCGCAGTACCCACCGTCCTCCGCCCGCATCCGTCACGGAGTAGGTCAGGTTCGATTGCCCGTTACCGATCCTCTCGAAAGTCAGTGGTGTCGTAGCGCCGACCCCCAGTTCGGCGATCCACGCGGAAACAGCTTCTTCGTTCAAACCGACTGCAGTCACCGCACCGATGCTAGCGGTTGAATTCCGATCGGTTGGCCGTACCGACACGTTTGTTACTCGCCAGTTCGCAGTTCCGGTCCTGATACGGCAGTGAAAATACTTGCGGATTTCCCAATCAGGGGGATCCTGATGGTAGAGCGACAACTGCATACAACACATCGGGATTGTGCGGCGTACTCACGAGGCGCGCCGGGCATGAGAAGAAACCGAGGTGAGCGAAGATGATCGACAACCTCGATTATCCGGTCCAACTCATCCAACCGAACGGCGCACGAGTGTGCCGTCCCGAATTCGACCGTCTGATAACAGACATCGGGCCTGACGAACTGCTGTCGTTGTATCGCGATCTCGTCGTGAGTCGCCGAATCGACACCGAAGCTGTTGCCCTGCAGCGTCAAGGCGAAATAGGTTTGTGGGCTCCGATGCTGGGCCAAGAAGCCGCCCAGGTCGGTTCCGCGAGAGCGCTCGCCCCAGACGACTTCGCGTTCACCAGCTACCGCGAACACGCCGTCGCGTACTGCCGGGGAGTTCCCCCCGAATTGCTGACCACCATGTGGCGAGGAATCTCCCATTCCGGTTGGGATCCAGAACAATTCAACGTCACCAATCCGGCGATCGTCGTCGGCTCCCAAGGGCTGCACGCCACCGGATACGCACTCGGCGCACACCTGGACGGCGCCGAGATCGCAACGATCGCGTACTTCGGCGACGGCGCCACAAGTCAGGGCGACATCGCCGAGGCGATGGGATTTGCCGCCAGTTTCCGTGTCGGCGTTGTCTTCTTCTGCCAGAACAACCAGTGGGCCATCAGTGAACCGGTATCCCTCCAGTCACGCACGCCCATCTCACATCGGGCGATCGGTTACGGCATCCCCGCGATCCGCGTCGACGGCAACGACGTCCTCGCCGTTCTCGCAGTCACGCGCTCGGCGCTCAATCGCGCACGCGAAGGCAGCGGCCCGACGTTCATCGAGGCGATCACCTGCCGAATGGGCCCGCACACGACGTCCGACGATCCGAGCAGGTACCGCGCCGATACGGACATGTCGGAGTGGAGAAGCCGCGATCCGCTCGAGCGAATGCGTCTGTTCCTCGGCCGTCGCGATCTTCTCGGAGAAAACGAACTCAGCACCATCGCGGCGGCGGCCGACGACGTCGCAGCTGGACTGCGACGCGCGACCATCGCGCTCGCCGATCCACCCCCGTCAGCGCTCTTCGATCACGTCTACGCCGAGGCACACCCACTGATCGACGTTGAACGCGAAGAGCATCGCGCGTATCTCCGCAGCATGGAAGGGGCTTCGTCATGACCGTCATGAATCTCGTGACCGCGCTCAACACCGGCCTTCGACGCGCACTCGAAGACGATCGTCGCGTTGTCATCATGGGAGAGGACGTGGGCCGTCTCGGCGGTGTATTCCGGGTTACCGACGCCCTGCAGAAGGACTTCGGCGATACTCGGGTGATCGACATGCCCCTCGCCGAATCAGGGATCGTGGGAACAGCTTTCGGTCTTGCCTTGCGCGGATATCGGCCTGTCTGCGAAATTCAGTTCGACGGGTTTGTCTACCCGGCTTTCGATCAGATCGTCTCGCAGGTGGCCAAGATCCACTACCGCACCCGAGGCACTGCCTCTGCGCCACTGACGATTCGGATTCCCAGTGGCGGCGGAATCGGTGCGGTGGAACATCATTCGGAGTCGCCGGAAGCGTACTTCGCTCACACTGCGGGACTGCGGGTGGTGTACCCGAGCAATCCGATCGACGGTTTTCACATGATCCGCCAATCCATTGCGGCCGACGACCCGGTGATATTCCTCGAACCCAAACGGCGCTACTGGGATACCGCCGACGTGAATACCGATGCCGCGCCTGAGCTTCCGCTCCACCGTGCCCGCGTCGCTCGCCCTGGAGACGACGCGACAGTAGTTGCGTACGGATCCATGGTCGCCACCGCGCTCGACGCCGCGCGGATCGCCGAAGAAGAAGAAGGCCACGATCTGGAGGTCGTGGATCTGCGTTCACTCTCCCCCATCGACTTCGACACGATCGAGGCGTCGGTGAACAAGACAGGACGGCTGGTCGTCGTCCACGAGGCGCCGAGTTTTCTCGGCGTCGGCGCCGAAATCGCAGCACACGTCGCGGAACACTGCTTCTATCAGCTCGAGTCACCGATCCTGCGGGTCACCGGATTCGACATCCCCTACCCGCCCGCCAAGCTCGAGCGATTTCACCTTCCGGACGCCGACCGGATCCTCGCAGCACTCGACCGGACGCTGGCAGCATGAGTACAGGGCACGAATTCCGGTTGCCGGATCTCGGCGAGGGCCTGACGTCCGCCGATCTGGTCGAATGGACGGTCGGCGTCGGCGACACGGTGGAACTCAATCAAGTTCTCGCCCAGGTAGAGACAGCCAAAGCTCTTGTCGAACTGCCGTCGCCCTACGTCGGCGTTGTCAGAGAACTCCTCGTCGAACCTGGCTCTACCGTCCCGGTCGGCACTCCGATCATCCGTATCGAGGAGCCTGCAGATTCACCGTCTCCAAGTGATTCACAGTCTCCGAGCGTGCTGGTCGGATACGGACCCGCGGCCGAGAGACCGAGCCGACGACGGAGCAGGATCACGCCACACTCGCAATCCGCGGCGAGTACCAAGCGTCGGCCCGCAACACCCTCGGCGCGGCGCGCGGCCCGCGAAGCCGGCATCGATCTGAGCGAAATCACCGGAAGTGGATTCGACGGTGCCGTCACGGCAGCGGACGTCGCAGACGCGCTTCGTTTGAAGGCCGCGTCGAATGAAGCTCCGCGGCCGGCCGAATCCGGTATGCAGAAACATCCGGTCTCGTCCGGCATGCGGAAACAGATGGCGTCGGCGATGGTCGCCAGTACCCGTGCCCCTCAGGCCAGCGTCTTCCTCACCGCCGATGTCACGCCTTCGATGGAACTACTCGGCAGGCTCCGTCCCTCGGACGCATTCACCGGGCTTTCTCTCACTCCGCTGACTCTCGCGGCCAAGGCCTTGGTTACGGCGATCTCGTCGCACCCGATGGTGAACGCGCATTGGGACGAGGCCCGCGGCGACGCCGTCATCGACGATCACGTGAATCTCGGCATCGCCGTCGCCTCCGAACGTGGACTGTCCGTGCCCAACATCAAAAGCGCCGAGACGCTGAGCCTGGTCCAACTTGCACGCGCGGTGACCGAACTGACCGTCGCTGCCCGCGCGGGAGTGACCGACGTCCATCACCTGACCGGCGGAACCGTCACGATCACCAATGTCGGAGTCTTCGGCGTCGACGGGGGCATTCCGCTCCTCAATCCGGGAGAAGCCGTCATCCTTTGCCTGGGCACAGTGAGCGAGCGTCCCTGGGTAATCGAGCGCAAGATCGAAGCGCGGAGCGTCGCGACACTGACGTTGACGTTCGACCACCGGATACTCGATGGTGAGCAGGCCGCGAGATTCCTCTCATTTGTCGCACAGATGCTCGCGGACCCGGACCTGTTGCTGTCTCACCTGTAAAAAGGAACGAGTGAGCGTCAACCCCACCGACCGAGTAGTCCCCACCTCCGCCCTGGTACGCGCCCGGGCCGGCATCTTCGGCATCTTCGGCATCAACGGATTTCTGCTCGCGATGTGGGTCGTCCACATTCCGTCCATCGAACACCGTGTGGGAATCAGTCACTCGACGCTCGGCTCACTGCTTCTCCTTCTTGCTGTCGGAGCCATTGCCGGTATGCAATTGAGCGGTCCGCTCGCCGATCGATACGGCAGCAGGCGCATGGTCATCCTGGCGGGTAGCGGGCTGGCATTCGCCACTCTCGGCCCGGGATTTGCCACGAACACCTGGCAACTGGGCGCTGCACTTGTTGTATTCGGCTTCGCGAACGGCGCGTTGGACGTGTCGATGAACTCGCAGGCTGTCGAGGCCGAACAGTTGTACCGGCGCCCGATCATGGCGGCCTTTCACGGCATGTTCTCGGTCGGCGGCGTATTAGGGTCCGTCATCGGATTCGGCACTCTCGCACTGGATCTTCCGCCGTACGTCACGCTCAGCATCGCGTCGGCAATCGGCTTGCTCGCGGTCTGGTTGTGCTCGCGACCCCTGCTCCCTCACGTCGACGTGCATGCCGAAACCGCGTCGACTACCGGAAAGACACACGGCAGATTCTCGGCTCGCGTACTTGCCCTCGGAACCCTCGCCTTTGTTCTGATGCTGGCCGAGGGAGTGGCAAACGACTGGAGCGCACTGCAGGTCAAGGAAGATCTGGGTGTCTCGAATGCCGTTGCTGCACTGTCGTTCGGTGCATTCTCCGCCATGATGACCGTCGGCCGATTCACCGCGGATCGGATCAGCGCGGCAGTCGGCCCGGTGGCAGTGGTTCGCTACGGTGCGTTGCTCTCGTCCATCGGAATGCTGACCGTCGTGGTGTCGGGCTGGCTACCACTGACGTTGCTCGGTTGGGCCCTGTTCGGCGCCGGCCTGTCGGGATGCATTCCGCAGATCTTCACCACGGCGGGAAATCTGGGCTCAGGTTCGGCCGGCACCAACATGTCTCGCGTCGTCGGCATGGGATACATCGGATTCCTCGCCGGTCCGGCAACCATCGGCTGGGTCACCACGCTTGTGCCTCTCACCACAGCAATGTTGATCCCGTTTGCATGCGTCCTGGTCGCAGCGGCTTGTGCGGGTGTCGTTCGGCGCGATTCTCCGACCGCCTACAGACCTCACAGCTGATCCTCACGATCGGCACAGACTCAACAGGGATGCTGGTACTCGTGACCGTCTCGACCTCCACCCAGCACCCCGCTCCCTCCACAACCACTCGCTTCCTCGTCTTTGCTGCGATCGCCGTCGTAGCGCTGGGCGTCTTGTATTTCGTGCGACCCACCTCGCCTGTGGTGAGCGTCCCCGAACAGGTGCGCGCACTTGCCGAGTGGACGGTAGGCCGATTCGACGTCACCGCTGTACTCGCAGCCACTACTGCTCTGGCCGTCGTCTCGATGGTCCGCGGACTGCCATACGGCATCGGCGCGATCCTGCTCCTCGGAATGGGCGCCAATCTCACCAACGCGGCATTCGGTTCCTGGCTCCCCGATGTGCCCCAGGACCTGTTGCCCAGCGGTCACGTGGCAGCGGCGACCGCGCTGTACTGCTCGGCGATCTTGATCTCCGCCCCGCAGTGGCGTCCGGTGGTCGCCGGTCTCGGATTCGTGGGGGTTGCTGCGATCGGTGCCAGCGCACTGGCCGCCGAGTTGAGCGGCCTTTTCGGAGTGATAGCTGGCGTTCTGATCGCTCTGGTATGGGCCTGTGCTGCAGCCATTTTGATGGCACGATCGCCCATCGCCGCGAAACGTGAAGCGCTACGCCCGGATACGGCAGCAATCGCGTTCTCGAGGCACCGGAGCATCCGACTTTAGTCCTAAATCTTTGTGATTCAGAGATTCTCGCCGTTAAGCCCTCCCGCGACGGCGGGGCATGACGTATGTTCTGAAATGTCCGAATCAAGTAGTTCCACAGCGAAGGAGTCTTTACCGTGAGCCTCGAAGATCTGAACCCGCTCGAACTGATCCAGAAGTTGATCGAACTACTTTCCGGCTTCTCTTCCGACCCCGAAACCCCCGAGGTCCCGTAAAACGTCGCCAGAGGCGCCTGTTCCGAGTTTCGTCTCGGACCAGGCGCCTTTGTCGTTTCAGCACAAGAAGCCGTTTCAGCACAGGGACATGAAAAAGGCGCCCACTCGTGGTTACGAGTGGACGCCCCTTCCGAGCTCGAGCGCTACAGCGCCTTGAGTTCCTCGGTTACTTCGGAGACCGACTTCTTGGCATCACCGAAGAGCATCGAGGTGCCCTCGGCGAAGAAGAGCGGGTTCTCGATACCGGCGAAACCGGAGTTCATCGAACGCTTGAGCACGATGACCGACTTCGACTGGTCGACGTTGAGGATCGGCATTCCGTGAATCGGTGAGCTCGGATCGTTGCGCGCCGCCGGGTTGGTGACGTCGTTCGCGCCGATCACCAAGGTGACATCGGTACGAGAGAACTCGTCGTTGATGTCGTCCATTTCCTTCATCGCGTCGTACGAGACATCCGCCTCTGCGAGAAGAACGTTCATGTGACCGGGCATACGGCCGGCGACCGGGTGAATGGCGTACTTGACCTCGACGCCCTTCGACTCGAGCAATTTCGCCATGTCCTTGACCGCGTGCTGAGCCTGCGCGACGGCAAGTCCGTATCCGGGTACGACGATGACCTGGTTGGCGTAGGCCATCTGGATAGCCGCGTCGGCGGCCGAGGTCGCCTTTGCCGTGCGCACGACGCCGTCGGAGGACGGCGCTTCGCCGCCGCCACCGAAGCCGCCGGCCACGATTGCCGGGATGGACCGGTTCATGGCCTTGGCCATGAGGTTGGTCAAGATGGTGCCCGAAGCACCCACGATCATGCCGGCGACGATCATCGCCTGGTTGTTGAGCGCCAAACCTGCAGCAGCAGCTGACAAACCGGTCAGAGCGTTGAGCAGCGAGATGACGACGGGCATGTCCGCGCCGCCGATGGGCAGCACGACCATCAGTCCGAGGATGCCCGAGAGTACGAGCACGCCGACGATCCACAGTGAGCTGGTCGGGCCTTCCGGTGAGATCGCCTTGACACCGATGATTACCGAGAATGCGACGGCGGCAATGAGCAGCAGAGCATTGAGCGGCTGCTGGAGCTTACCGATTCCGATCGGACGACCAGGCAGAGTTTCCTGCAGCTTCAGGAACGCGATCACGCTGCCCCAGAAGGAGATCGATCCGATCACCGCGGCAAAGAGCGAAGCGATGACGATGTGCACCGTCGGCGACTCGCCGTGCTGGAAAGCGGTGAACCCGTCCGAGTCCAGGAATTCCGCGTACGCGATCAACGCGACCGTGCCGCCGCCGACACCGTTGAACAGTGCCACCAACTGCGGCATGGCCGTCATCTTCGTGCGGAGCGCCGGCGGGACGCCGAGCACGACACCGATGACAAGGCCGGCAGCGATGAGGATCCAGTTCCCCATTTCCGCATCACGAATGGAGATCAGAGTTGCAACGACGGCGATGAGCATGCCGACCGCGGCGATCTGGTTGCCGCGGACTGCGGTCTTCGGGCCGGTAAGGCCCATGAGGCCGTAGATGAACATCGAGAACGCGACAATGTAGAGCGCATTGACCAGGTATTCCATTACTGGTCACCATCCTTCGACACAGACTTGGCGGCCGGCTTGGCCTTGAACATCGCCAACATGCGGTCCGTGACCACAAAACCACCGACAACGTTCACGGTTCCGAAGACGAGCGCGACGAACAAGATGATCTGCAACCCGATCGAGGGATCGTGCACCTTGCCCAGGACGACCAACGCACCCAGGACGACGATGCCGTGGATGGCGTTCGTGCCGGACATCAACGGGGTGTGCAGGGTGTTCGGAACTTTGGAGATCACAGCGAAACCGACGAACCCGGACAACACCAGGATCGCGATGTTCGCCAGAAGTGATGTGTACATCAGGCGCCCTTCTCTTCACGGGTGACGCACGCACCGGCCAGAACCTCGTCGGAGAAATCAGGCGCCAATGCAGCAACATTCCCCGTCGCTTCGCTCGCCCCGCCATCGACGAGCATCAGTTCGATCAGCGCGGAAATGTTCTTCGAGTACAACTCGGACGCATGCTCAGGCATGGACGCCGGCAAATTCAGCGGAGAGCAAATGGTCACGCCGTGCTTGACGACGGTTTGACCCGGCTCGGTCAGCTCGCAGTTACCACCGGTTTCACCCGCGAGGTCGACCACGACACTGCCCGGCTTCATGCCTTCGACCGCGGCAGCGGTGACCAGGCGCGGCGCCGGACGACCCGGAACCAGAGCAGTGGTGATCACAACGTCGAAGCCCTTGATCGCATCTTCGAGTGCCTGCTGCTGCTTCGCTCGCTCGTCGTCGGTCAACTCGCGGGCGTATCCACCCTCACCCGCCGCATCGATTCCGAGGTCGAGCCACTGTGCACCCACCGAACGCACCTGGTCGGCGACCTCAGGACGCACGTCGTACCCGGTAGCGCGGCCACCGAGGCGCTTGGCTGTCGCCAGCGCCTGCAGACCTGCCACACCCACTCCGAGCACCAGAACGGTCGCAGGCTTCACCGTGCCTGCAGCGGTGGTGAGCATCGGGAAGAACCGCGTCGACTCCGATGCTGCCAACAGAACAGCCTTGTACCCGGACACGTTCGCCTGCGAAGACAACGCGTCCATCACCTGCGCGCGGGAGATACGAGGAATCGCCTCCACGGCGTATCCCTCGATGCCGGCGGCCTTCAACTCGGCGATGCGGTTGTCCGCATTACGCGGATTCAGGAAACCGATGAGCTTCGCGCCGGTACTGATCCGGGCGATCTCTTCTGTCGACGGGGGCGCAACCTTGACCACGACGTCAGCAGTCCACGGATCGCCGATCTTCGCGCCGGCAGCGGTGTACAACTCGTCGGGAATCAACGCCCCGAGACCGGCCCCGGACTCGACGACCACGTCGACGCCCTTGCCGATCAAAGCGGACACAATTTTCGGCACCAATGCGACCCGACGCTCACCATCACTCGATTCTCGAGGGACGCCGACCGTCGGACGCACTTGTGCGCTCTTCGATGTTTCCATTTTCCATTACCTTCTGCGGTTGGTGGTTCGCCTGCTGCGACGAGCGGCAACCAGCATGTGATGAGCGGAAGATGACCCGCTTTTGGGTGAATGGTGACTGATAGTAGCCAGAGTTACCGCGGCGTAGGGAAACCGACGACGCACTTTCTCCATCTGAATCGAGTCCGAACAGTATGTTTGGACATACCTTGAGAAGCCTACTGTGGCGCCGATCACACTCGAATGGCGGGCTATTCCACTATTTGAAACGGCCGAAAGACGAAAAGGCATGAAATGACGCGCCGAATAATCACCGTCGAGGGAGTTTACGAACCGGCTTCCGAATGTAACGCCGTCGGGCTTCTCATCGACCAACTCTGGCCGCGCGGCGTCAAACGCGAAAACCTGCAGTACGCATCGCACCGGCATCGGATTCTCGACCCGTTGTTCTACTGACAGCAAGCAAGGACCTGCCATACAGCCACGCGCAGGTCCTTGCCGACTATCTCGCAGAATTACTCTGATGTCCTAGTATTTCACCGGAGGATCAACTGCTCACATATTGAGACCGCAACTTGTGCTTTACGAGCTTTCCTGTCGCGGTCCTAGGCAATTCGTCGGCAAAGTCGATGCTTCTCGGAGCTTTGAAATGTGCAATCTGGCTGCGAACGTATTCCAGCAATTCCTCGGCGACATGGGCACTCGGCTCGACTCCCTCCGCCAGTTGGACAACCGCCTTGACCTGTTCGCCCATTTCTTCATCGGGAACACCGATGACCGCCACGTCGAACACTTTCGGATGCAAGGTAAGGATGTTCTCGGACTCCTGCGGATAGATATTGACGCCACCAGAGATAATCGTGAATGCCGCACGATCGGTCAGATAAAGGAAACGCTCGGAGTCGATATAGCCGATATCTCCACTCGTCGTCCACGTCGGATGATCCGGATGCTGCGCGGCAGCCGTTTTCTCAGGGTCGTTGTGGTACCGGAATGGCAGAGTCTCCCGCTCCCAGAACACGGTACCGATCTCGCCGACCGGAAGATCACGCCCGGCGTCGTCACAGATGTGCACGATCCCCATCACTCCGTCACGACCGACGGAACCCGGATGCGCCAAGGCCTGCTCGCTGTTGATGAAGGTGGCGCCCGAACCCTCGGTCGAGGCGTAGTACTCGTGGATCACCGGCCCCCACCAGTCGATCATTGCCGCCTTCACTTCAGGCGGACAAGGAGCAGCAGCATGAATGGCGACCTTCACCGTCGAAACGTCGTAACGATCGCGGGTCTCCTTCGGAAGTTTCAACATTCGAACGAACATCGTCGGTACCCACTGACTGTGCGTCACAGCGTATTTACCGATCAACTCCAGCGCGGTTTCGGCTTCGAATGCATCCATCAAGATCACGGTTCCGCCGACCGAATTGATCACGCCACAAAAGCGCAGGGGCGCCGCGTGATAGACCGGAGCCGGGCACAAATAGACTGTGTCGGAATCGAACCCGTACATCGGCGCGAACACCGCGGTGTACGGATCCATGGTGGTGTCCACCTCGCCCTCCGGAAGGTCTCCCTTGATCCCCTTCGGCCTGCCGGTGGTTCCGGACGAGTACAACATGTCAGCCCCACGTGGCTGCGAGTCGAGTGGATCGGCGGACTGAGCATCGACCGCATCCTCGTAGTCGTCGAAACCCTCGAGGGCGCCGCCGTACACCAATCGGTGACGCACGCGCGGAATCAGCTTCTCGTCCAACGGAACTGCTGTCGACGCCTGACCCGACGCCACCAGAATTGTCGCCTCGCAGTCGTCGACGATGTAGGCGGTCTCCGCAGCCGTGAGATGCCAGTTCACCGCAGTGATGTAGAGACCTGATCTCAATGCTGCCCAGTACACCTCGAACGCCCGGAGATCGTTGTTCGAGATGAGAGCGACGTGGTCCCCAGGCTTGGCACCGACACTTCGGAAGTATCGCGCCAACTGCGTCGACCGTTCGTCGAGTTCCCGATAGGTGATGGACTCACCCGTCGACGGGCGAATGACGGCGGGCTTGTCCGGGGTGGACTGGACAAAATTTCCTGGAAACACGAAGACTCCTCTGTCGGTGACGACAACGCCGCGTGAGCCTGCTTCGGCGTCGACAATCCTGGTCTACCACAGGAACTCTGCCTCCCTCGGATGTTTGGCGACACCGACTCGAACCATGGGAATGCCCGCTCACTTATCCGGCGCGACATACAGTGAGGAGAACCGCACCGTCCGAAACAGGAGATGTCCGCATGAGTGGTTGGCCCCAGGACGCAGTAGTCGACGCGTTGACCGAGGAATGGAGAGTCATCGACGCACTGCTAGCCGAACTCGACGGTGACCAGTGGTTGGCACCGTCCAACCTTCCGGGGTGGACGGTCCATGACATCGTGTCCCACCTGATCGGTACGGAATCACTGCTCGCGGGCATCAATCCGCCGTCGATCGACCTGGACGTGCACGCATTGCCTCACGTCCACAACGAGATTGCGGCGTTCAACGAGCGCTGGGTCGAAGGCCTGAGGCGGACGCCGCACGCGGACTTGTTGGCCCACTATCGCGATATCACTGCCACGCGAGCCGACGCTCTTCGCTCGATGACGGGCGCAGACTGGGACGCCGAGACACAAACACCAGTCGGTCTTGCGCCCTATGGCCGGTTCATGCGCATTCGGACCTTCGACTGTTGGATGCACGAACTCGACATCAGAGATGCAGTCGGCATTCCGGGCGAGGAAGGCGGATTGCGCGCGGAGACTGCATTCGGCGAAATCACCAGCGCGCTCGGATTTGTCGTCGGGAAACGAGGAAAGGCACCCGAGGGAGCACGGATCACTTTCGAACTCGAAGGGCCACTTGCCCGTTCACTTCACATCTCGGTCGATGCGCGTGCAACGCTCGTCCCGGAGCTCGACGGTCCGGCGACCACGACCATCTCGATGAGCTCACCGCTCTTCACCCGGATTGCCGGTGGCCGCGTCCACGCGTCCGATCATCGAACCGACATCTCACTTCGCGGCGACACCACGGTGGGCGCACGCGTCGTCGACAATCTGGCGTTCACGATTTGAGAGCTGGGTGGGTAGGTCGCGAAGGTACTGAGAAGTGAAACTGTTTCTCTCGTCCTACCGTTTCGGCGACCACCGCGAGGCTTTTGTCGATCTTGTAGGCCGCGGCGCGCGCATAGCGGTGATCGCCGCGGCTGCAGATTCGTGGCCCGTCAATGCCCGCAGTTCGGCAGTGACAAGCGAATTGACCCCATTGCGGGCCGCGGGCTTCACGGCAGAGGAAGTTGACGTCCGAGACTTCCTGGGGGCACCGGAAGCACTCGAAGTCCGGCTTCGCGAATTCGACTGCCTGTGGGTTCGCGGCGGAAACACGTTCGTCCTGCGAGCTCAGCTAGCCCGAAGCGGCGCAGATCGGGTCATCGAGATGCTGGTTCGTTCGGGCCTCGTGGCCTATGCGGGATACAGCGCGGGAGCGTGTCTGGCGACTCCGACTCTGATCGGGCTCGATGCGTCGGACGACCCCGCTGAAGTCACGCCTACGTGCGGTATCGACCCGATCTGGTCCGGGCTCGCGCTGGTCGACTTCGCGATAGTGCCGCACGGCGGCGATTCGTTACTCGAAGATCCGCAGGTGACCGCGCGGACGGTCGCAGCGCTGACCACTGCTGGCGCGCAATTCACCGTGCTTACTGATCAAGAGGTGATAGTCGTCGACCGCTGATCTGACGCAGACGGTTGATCTTGACGCAGACTGGGCAGTCGACTCGGCCCGACTGGATCAGCCGTGCTCTGCCACCGCGGTTCCTGCTGCCGGCGACTGACGCTCTAGCCTCGTCCACGCAATCTCCCAGCGCTTGACCGAGACCTCGTCGGCGTCCTCGAGAAGGGCGTCGAGGAGCAGGCGCGGATTTTCGCGCCATGCCAGTTCGGCGGCATGGACCTCCGCAGCCGAGAACAACCCGGACGCCTCGAGATCGCGAATCCACTCGCAGATCTCGCCCCGGTGGATCCGTGCGATGGTCTCGTATCCCAGACCTTCGTCAAGGAAGTCGTACGAAAAAATTGCGGCAAAGTAACTGTTCGACTCACGCTGCCCGAAAATCATGTGCGTTCCTTCCTCGAAGTTGTCCGACGAAGACTCGAAATCGAACCGTTGCGAAGCCGCGCCAAAGTTTTTTTGGCGAAGTTGTAACGCTTCTTCTATCCCCGACGATTCAAACGCTAACCCCCCAAGCGGGTCTTTGGGATCACGTCCGAGAAACGATCTGATGACCAAGGCAATACCCCTGGGGTTTCCGGGCGCTCGCACCCTTCGCCGGCACGCAATCAGCGCCCCGCTGACCTGCAATTTGCCCGTTTCAGGCCCTCCACTTAATCCATCCGAACAGATGACAAAAAACTTTGTGACGAGTCCCACATATTGAGATGTTTACGATCGCGATGCATATGTATCACCCAATGTGGGCACAAAAGTACGGGCAAATCGGCACGTACAGACCAGTTTTCTTCCTGATCCGACACGACCAAGATCCCTTGAACGGTCGTCCAGTTGTAGTTGCGCTAAGTAACGGAACTCACGCCGGCAAGCGATATTGCGGACCGCCTGCCAGGTAGCGTGGCTCCACAGAACGCAGACGCGGCGCGCCGCAACCGGCCGCCCTTTCGAAACGGAGCCCGAAGATGACCGAGACAGTGGCGCACAACTCCGCGGAAACGCGCTTCGAGATCCGTGTCGACGGCGAACTGGCCGGTTTTGCCGAGTACTCGGACCATTCCGATGTCCGTGATTTCCACCACACGGTGACGTACCCACAGTTTCGCGGGCGCGGGCTTGCCGCCATCGTGGTGCGTGAAGCGCTCGATCAGACCCGGAACGAGGGATTGAAGATCCTTCCAACGTGCTCGTACGTCGAGAAGTTTGTTGCAGAGAACCCCGTTTACCAGGCATAACCGAACGAGGACGGTCCGCGAAAAATCACTCGCGGACCTGCAACCCCCGCTGCTAGCGTCGATGGTGCCGTCGTCGAAACTCTCGAAATCCTGGTCGGCACCATCTCGGGGAAGGAAAGAACGTGGTCGCCTCAGCAGATCGGCGCCCACCTGCATCCGAGGACGTAGTTACCCCCAGCTATCTCCCTCTCGTCCTCGTCAATCTCGCGACGCTGTTCTCGGCGATCGGCAACGGTATCGCCATCGTCGTACTCCCCTGGCTTGTTCTCGAACGAACCGGCCGGGCTACCGACGCGGCGATAGTTGCCGGCGCAGCGGCCATTCCGTTACTCGTGTCGAGCCTGTTCTCGGGGACATTCGTCGACAAATTCGGACGCCGTCGAACGTCGATGATTTCCGACGCTCTTTCGGCGATGTCCGTAGCGGCGATCCCGATCATCGCGGCCACCGCGGGCTTGACGATCCCGGTGATCGCGGCGTTGGCCGCGCTCGGTGCGGTGTTCGACCCCGCCGGAATGGCGGCGAGGGAGTCCATGCTGCCTGCAGCAACTCGGACCGCCAAGTGGAAGCTCGATCGCACCAACAGCGTGTACGAGGCCAATTTCAACGTCGCATATCTGATCGGCCCTGGCATCGGCGGTGTCCTGATCGCAACGATCGGGGCGGTGAACACGCTCTGGGTGACGGCGGCTGGTTTTGTGTTCTCGATAGTCGTGGTTGCCTTCATCCGCCTTCCTGGCGCCGGAGTCCCCGAACACGAACATCGTCCGAAATCGATCTGGCACGGCACACTCGACGGTCTTCGGTTCGTCTGGAACAACAAACTGCTGCGCACTCTGGCGCTGATCGACATGGCCGTCGTCGCGCTCTACATGCCGGTGGAGAGTGTCGTGTTCCCGGTGTACTTCACAGAGTTGGATCAACCGGCGCAACTCGGATCGGTGCTGATGGCATTGGCGATCGGCGGCATCATCGGCTCTCTCGCCTACGCTCCGCTGGCACCGATCATGTCCCGGCGACTGATCATGATTTTTGCCGTCGCCGTTCTCGGCATAGCGATGCTTGCCATGGCGCTTCTACCTCCGCTGTGGGTGATCCTCGTGCTCGCCGGACTGCAGGGGCTCGTCTACGGACCAGTCGGCCCGATCGCCAACTACGCCATGCAGACGCACAGCCCGGAGCACATGCGCGGACGCGTCGTCGGTGTCATGACGTCGACGGCCTACGCCGCCGGCCCGCTGGGCTACCTCGCGGTCGGCCCTCTGCTCGATCAACTCGGAATCGCGTCGACCTTTGTGGCCCTGTCGATTCCGATCATCCTGATCGCCGCAGTCTGTGCCTCCCTGCCGGTGCTTCGCGAACTGGATCGTCCGCGACACTCGACCGACGTCAGTTGAACCCCATCACGTCGTTGCCCCAGGCGACGCGCAGTCCGTGATCGGGGTCGCTGACGAGGGTGTCAGCCGAGTCGATCAACAGCGTCGACCGCCTCTCTTCCTCGTACGGCGCCCAGTGCTTCGAACCGTCGAGAGCTGCCGGCACGGCATGCCGCGCGAAGGCCAACCATCGCCGTTGAATACGGCCGGCTACCTCCATCGCAGCTTTCCGTCCACCCAGCCAGAACGTGGGGTCGACGTTCAGGGTTCCGAAATTGCCGAATACATAAGGTAATTCGGTCGCGTGGCCCGCACCGATCCGCGCCGCCTTGAGCATCGGCGTCGCGTGATCGAAGCGGTAGACCCACGTAGGGGAATGCCTGCAGTGAGCGTCGGCGATCCACAGAGTCGGCATGCGAAACGCCGCGTCCCGCGACAGTGCCAGCGCGCCACTCGGTTTCGCGTGATCAGGGTAAGCCGACATGATCTCGGCAAGCTTGGTCGCGGAGATGTCTGGGTGATCATCCGCCAGCAGTTGCAGCATGGCCTCGACCGACTGCGCGCTCACCGGCATCAGCGGAGACTTCATGAACTTGAAGATCGACGCCTCGTCCTTGTTGGAACCGATGATCAGTGGGATTCGGTGCGCGTAACCCTTCTGGAAAGCCGCAACCGGGTAGTGCGGCACCAGATCACGATCGACAACGGGTGCCATCGCCAAAGTTCCCGGAATCCGGGTCGGAATTTCGTTGACCAGGTCATCGCTTGCCTTGACGAGCAGTTCCAGATCCGTGGTCAGCAGATCGCCTGCGTCTTCAGGGTCGATCGAGAGCAGTTCGAGAAACCGCTCCGCCACGGTCTTGGCGCGCTCGGCCCCGTAGACGGAGGTCGCGGGAGGACTCTGGGCAATCGCACGATGGAACAGACCTTCGGCGCTCGGACAGGTCATGAGCGTCGTGATGGATCCTGCGCCGGAGGACTCACCGAACACCGTCACCGCACTCGGATCACCCCCGAAGGCGTCGATGTTGTCTCGAACCCATTCGAGTGCCGCAATCTGGTCTCGCAGACCACAGTTCGATTCGAAAACGGTATCCGCGGTGGAGAATCCAGACAGGTCCAGGAATCCGAGGGCACCGACGCGATAGTTGAAGGAGACGAGAACGACGTCACCGGTTTCAGCCAGATGACGGCCGTCGTAGATCGTTTGGGCGGCGGACCCGAGGCAGTAGGCGCCGCCGTGAATCCACACCATCACCGGTCGCGGCGTGCCGTCGGGGCGCGGGGCCCACACGTTGATCGACAGACAGTCTTCGTCGATTTTGAAGGCCCGATCGATCGGAACCGCCGGGCTCTGGCCCTGCGGCGCGATCGGCCCGAACTCACGACAGTCGCGCACCCCGTCCCAGGGCTCAGCGGGTTGCGGCGCGCGGAATCTCCGTTCGCCCACCGGCGCTGCTGCGTAAGGCATGCCCTTCCACGCGAATATTCCGCCATCCGGATACCCGCGGGCATCTCCGCCGCGGGCACGGATCACGAGTGTTCCGTCCTCGCCGAGATTCGGTCGAACGTCGGTCTCCATGTCTGAATCCCCTCCCGACCCGCGCGTGTGGCAAACAAGACCAAACGTACCAACATAAGGCCGATGTGCGTCGACTAGTCAACTGCCAGGTAGGCGCCGACGAAGCAGAGGCTCGGTGTTAAGGTCGCCTAGTTCTGACACGGGGTGCTCCGCATGGGCGGGGCTGAGAACACACCCGGGAACCTGATCAGGTAATGCTGACGAAGGGATGTCATGGCTACTACGCAGCCTGCATACAATTCTGCCGAAAACTCGGTGGCCACAGCGCCGTCGACGGATCGGTTCACCGATCGGCTCTGGGCCGAGACGAAGGTCCTCCGCGAGTCGATCGACTCACTGGAGTTCCTCGAACGCCTCGGCGACGGAACCTTGCCTCTCGACGCGTTCCGCACGTACATCGAGCAGGACAAGCTTTATCTCGAGGGGTATTCGAAAGCGTTGTCCCTGGTCGCGGCCCACGCCCCGGATCCGCAGTCGGCGGGCTTCTGGTCGAATTCCGCGTCCACGGCAGCGACAGTGGAATCTGCGCTTCACGACGGACTTCTCACCGGTGGAATTCTTCCAGCGGGATCGGGAAGGCTCGAGCATTCGCAGGCCTGCCTGGGATACGTCTCGTATCTGACGGCGACTGCGGCAACTGCGCCTTACCCGGTCTCCGCAGCGGCAGTACTCCCCTGCTTCTGGATCTACGCCGAGGTCGGCCGCGATCTTGCCGCTTCAGCGCGCGAGGTACTCGACGCCGATCCGTCGCATCCGTACGCGCAGTGGGTCACGACGTACGACGCACCCGAATTCCACGAGTCGGTGGCGCAGGCCCGCGTACTGGTCGATGCTGCTGCCGAAGCAGCCACCGAGACAGAGCGGGAGGCGATGAGTGAAGCGTTCCGCATCGCCAGTCGCTACGAGTTGATGTTCTGGGATTCCGCACTCCACCAGCAACCCTGGCCGGCGTCGTGATGTCGTTTGCGGCGCTGCGCCGCACACTTGCGACCTCTGCCGCGATCGCAGCCGCATTCACAGTTCTGACCGGATGCGCCGCTGACACCGGCGCTTCCGACGGGACCATTCGGTTCGCACTCGACTGGACCCCGAACACGAACCACACCGGTTTGTACGTTGCACTCCAAGAGGGCTACTTCGAGGACGCCGGTCTGGACGTCTCGATCCTGCCGTACAACAACACCTCTCCCGACACCCTGGTCGACGCCGGCAACGCGGAGTTCGGCATCAGCACACAGAGTCAGGCCACGTTCGCCCGAGCGGCCGGCGCCGCCACGACGTCCGTCATCGCGCCACTTCAGCACCGCGCCACCGGCATCGGTGTGAAGGCGGATCGTGCGGACATCACGCGCCCACGTGATCTCGACGGGAAGACGTACGCCGGGTTCGGCGATCCCGGCGAAGTCGAAACGCTGCAGCAGATCATCCGCAACGACGGCGGGACCGGGAACTTCACGACGGTCACGCTCGGAACGTCTGCTTACGAAGCCGTGTATTCGGGCCAGGCCGATTTCACGGTCTCCTACTTTGCTTGGGAAGGCCTCGAGGCGGAGCGAAACGGAACCCCGATGCGGTACTTCCAGTACACCGATTACGGCTTCCCCGATGCATATTCGATCGTGATCAACGGCAACCAGCA
The DNA here is from genome assembly GCF_046097995.1 of Rhodococcus sp. 5A-K4. Classification (NCBI taxonomy): domain Bacteria; kingdom Bacillati; phylum Actinomycetota; class Actinomycetes; order Mycobacteriales; family Nocardiaceae; genus Rhodococcus; species Rhodococcus sp. 5A-K4. Next base: position 44,128 of record NZ_JBJURM010000031.1, on the reverse strand, counting down.
GTGGTTGAAGGACCATCCCGACGAGGCACGCAAGTTCGTCAAAGCCGTTCAACGCGGATATCAGACTGCTGCCGACAACCCGGACCAGGCCGCGCAGGATCTCATCGACGCGAACCCCGGAGCTTTCACCGACGAAGACCTCGTCCGTGACAGTCAGCGGATGCTCGCCGCCGACTACATGAAAGACGCCAACGGCGTCGTGGGCGCCCAGAATCTCGAAACCTGGTCGGGTTATTCGGGATTCCTCTTCGACAACGGATTGCTCGCCGGACCGGACGGGAAGCCGTTGACCCAGAAGCCGGACTGGTCGGAGTACTTCACCAATGAGTATCTCGACGCGTCCTGACGTGAGCGGACGGCTGGTCTCGGCCATGCGGCGGGCGCTTCCCGCGCTCGCCGTGGTGGTGCTCCTCGTGGCGGCGTGGCAGATCTACGTCGAGATCAGTGGGATTCGGCCGCAGGTACTTCCGTCTCCGGGGCGCGTTCTGTCCCAGGGGTGGGACAACCGCGAGATCATCTCCGGCCACGCCTGGTCGACATTGCAGGTCACGTTGGTCGGCTTCACTGTTTCACTGGTGTTGGCCTGGATTCTTGCTGTGGTCGTGGACTTTTCGCCGTGGTTGTCACGCGCGCTGGTACCACTTTTTGTCGTCTCGCAGACCTTGCCAATCATCGCCATTGCGCCACTGATGATCATCTGGTTCGGCTTCGGGTTGCTGCCGAAGGTGTTGGTGATCGCACTTGCAACGTTCTTCCCCATGACCATCGGACTCATCGAGGGATTTGCCGCGGCCGACCGTGAAGCGGGCGCTCTCCTGCGCAGTATGGGCAGCACTCGCTGGCAGGAGTTCCGATACGTCCGCCTTCCTTCGGCGATTCCGCGATTCTTCACCGCCCTGCGTATCGGTATCACCTACGCGGTCGTGGGCGCGGTGTTCTCCGAATACGTCGGCGCTACTTCCGGTTTGGGCATTTACATGAGCACCCAGAAGAACTCCTTCCGCACCGATCTGGTGTTGGCGGCCGTACTGGTGACCGCGTTGATCAGCGTCACGCTGTACTTGCTGACGTTCGTCATCGAGCGCATCGTTGCACCATGGGCGATGAACGAAAGGTCGCGGACATGACCGACCCGACGGTCGAGGAGGCAATGGTCGAAATTCAGGACCTGACCAAGAGGTTCGACACTGCCGGAGAATCGCGTCTCGTACTCGATTCGGTGTCCTTCCGCGCCGACGCGGGCGAATTCGTGTCGGTGATCGGGCCGAGCGGCTGCGGCAAGAGCACGATCTTCAACGTCCTGGCCGGGCTCGAATCCCCGACCTCGGGTTCAGTCCGTGTAGGCACGCGCGCAACTGAATCCGAAGCAGCCGCCGAGGTGCACACCGCGTACATGCCGCAGAAGGATCTTCTGTTCCCTTGGCGCTCGGTACTGGACAACACGGCCCTCGGTTTGGAAGTGCAGGGAGTCGGCAAGAAGGAAGCACGCGAGCGCGCTCGTGAGTTGTTCCCCGCGTTCGGCCTGTCCGGATTCGAGGACGCCCGGCCGTCACAGCTGTCCGGCGGTATGCGCCAGCGAGCGGCGATGCTGCGCACCGTTGTTCAGGGCAAACCTGTCCTGCTGCTCGACGAGCCGTTCGGCGCACTGGACTCGTTGACCCGCACCGAGATGCAGGCCTGGCTGCAAGACGTGTGGCAGCAGTACCGGTGGACCGTGCTGATGATCACCCACGATATTCGTGAAGCGATCTATCTGTCCGACCGCGTGGTCGTTCTGTCTGCGCGTCCGGCAACGGTCAGGTGCGTAGTCGACGTTCCCTTGCCGAGACCACGCGAGCTGGACATGATCACCACGCCCGAGTTCGCCGACGTCGAGCGCGAACTGCTTGCCGTTCTCCACGACGAGACGCGCAAGTCGCTACGCCCCTAGCGGTTACTGAAAATGCAGTAGTTACTGATAATGCGCTGAGAGAGTTTCGAGTTCACCTGGAGTTCAGGAGAATGCGCACCGAAACCTGACGAGGTCACGTACCATGATCCGGCACTTTCACCCAAAACGCCTTAATATCAGCAAGATCCGAACGCTCGACACGCAGTCCGTCAACGCTGCACAATTCTCCGTACTCTTCGGTAACGTACACTCGGTCGCCTACGAGACCAACGGCCAGAAGGTAACTGGACGGTAAAGCGGAATCTTGGAGGCACAGTCATCGCAACAGATTTGGAAAGGGACAGCGTGAGCACACTGCAGTCAGGTCAGAGCCTCGGAGTCGGCCAGGAACTCAAGTCCGACAACGGCGCATACACCCTCACCTTGCAGGACGACGGCAACCTGGTTCTGTCCGAGGGCGGACAGGCTGTTTGGGCCGCAGGCACCAACGGATCCGGCGCCAACCGCGCCGAGGTGCAGGCTGACGGAAACTTCGTCATCTACAAGGACTCCGACGCCGTGTGGGCATCGCAGACCGCAGGCAACGACGGTGCCTCCCTCTCGGTTCAGGACGATCGCAACGTCGTTCTGTCCGCCGGTGGAAATGCTCTGTGGTCTTCGGACACTGCAATCGAGGCTCCGGCCGCCGAGGCTGCCCCGGAGCCCGCTCCGGCCCCGGAGCCCGAGCCTGCACCCGCCGCTCCGGCAGCGCAGAGCTACACCGTCGAAAGCGGCGACACCCTGTGGGCAATCGCCGAGCGTTTCTACGGTGACGGCAACCAGTACCAGCGCATCGCGGATGCAAACGGCATCCCGAACCCGGATCTCATCAACGCCGGTCAGGTACTGACGATCCCCGCCTGATTCACTGCTTGACCTGGCCCTGGGTGCCGACGTCCGCGTCGGCACCCAGGGCCTTTTGTGTTCTACGCCACACAGATTCGCGTCCCGCCCAGCAGGCCCTGATACTCCATTGCGGCATCTTTTCGCCTACAGTACTTCCGTACTGCTCCCGAAGGACAGGTGTGCATGAAAGACAGAACAGTCATGATCGGCGCTGTCGCAGTGGCCGCTCTCTCTCTGACATCAGGCCTCGTTTTCGGCGGAGCAGCCGGCGCATTCGGTTCCGGCGGCCCTGTGGTGAAGCCTCCCGCTCTGGTCTCGTCGGTTTCCGTGGAGTCCGTCGCCGGGATCGAACCGGCCGCGTTCTACAGCTCGGTTGCAGTTCCCACGGTTGTCATCCCGCCGACGCCGACCTGGCGAATCGCCGACGAGACGACTGCTCCTCGTAATCAGCCGCTGGTGGTGACCGCGACAAGCACGAGCTCCGCTACGTCCACTACGACTGCAACGAGTACGACAACACCGGTATCGTCCACGACCACCGCGTCGGCTACCGCGACCTCGTCACCGACCGCGACAGCCACGACCACCAAGACCAGCACCACCCCAGTTGTCACGACCGGGTCCACGCCGCCCGTCGTCGAGGTCTCGCCCGTTCTCGCCGGATAGTCCTCGCTCTTTCGCCTGCATACCGCCTAGCGTGACGGCGGTTACAGGCACACTTCAGTCGCCGCTCTCAAATACCCGATCTACCTGCGACAACCTTCCTAGTCGTCACGGTTCGTGGCCCGCTGCAATCCGGTCGACCGGAAAAGGACAGCAGCATTGTCGGGACCTCGCGATACCGTATAGGTCTGAGCTTTTGCGGAAGGAGGTGGCTGATGAGCGCAATGGGCTTCGATCTCGATGTCAGTGTCGACCGGGCATGGGCAGAATTTCAACGTCGCCTCGGCGATCACATTTCCATCATGGTCGACGGCGACGTGCTTGCCGTGGAATCGTCCACCGGCGACTTCGATCCAGCTGACGGCGCAGCGCCATGTGTTCAGTTCCTCGTGTGGGACGAGAACACAGTCCGCTGCGAGGTTCCTTCCAACGACTTCCTTCATCCGCGCTATCGACTCGAAGATGCCGACGAACAAAAGTTGATCGCACTCGGCTGGAATCCGCCTTCCGAGAATCTCGACGATCCGAACAACTCCCCCGCCTTCTGCGTCGACAAGGCGCAGAACTGGGCCGATCAGCTCGCAGCGATGACTGTCGCTGCGTTCCGTGATGTGTTCGGTGTGCAGCACCCGGCTTTTCTATCCAGCGATCTCACCGGCAACGAGCAGACTCCGGATTTCGATCCGTCGGTTGTCGAGTCGACAGAACTTCCGACACTCGACCCCACCGCGGCCTACATGCCCAACGACGTCGACCACCTCAAGGAGTTGGTCACTCTCGCTTTGCTTCCCATGCTCGGCACGCTTCCCGAGCGGGACAGCGACGGCGACATACCAATTCGGGTCGGTTCGACTGTCATGTTCGTCGGTCCGCTTTCCGAGTCCATGGACGTGCAGTTGTTCTCCCCACTCGTTCAGGACATCAGCAACCGCACTCGTGCAGCCGAGGTCATCGCCGATCTCAACCGCAAGTGGTCGCGCATCAAGTTCGTCTTGATCGACGACCGTCTGTCGGTGTTCCTCGAGGTGGCGGGCTCACCATTCGTTCCCAAACAACTCACCGATACATGCGCAGCCTTGACGTCGTTCCTGCGCACCGTGGACGACGAGTTCGCCGCACGCGTCGGCGGAGACCTCTTCTTCGCGAACAAGAGCGGTGACTCCTCCTCGCTGCAGCCCGATCTGACGGCCGAGGACCTGCCTCCCGAACTCGAGACCCTGCTGCATCTCGATCTGGACGTGGCCGAGGATCTCGACGCGGTAGCCGATGTCTGCGGGCGCGATCGCGATCTGATTCTTCAGCTCCTCCACATCAGTAACGAATGGCAGATTCAGCTCCGCAGTCAGGCGGTGGACGCCCACAGTCGCGGGGACGCCGAAGAGGCTGCAGGATACGAGGATCAGGTCGGCGGGTGGGAACTCATGGTCGACCGTCTGCGCGGGGCTTTGCGACTGGTGGTCCTGCCCAATTCTCGAACCGAGACGCCGGCAAAGCCGCAACCTGAGCAGATGGGCCTGTTTGCCGATCCCTTGCAACAGAGTCTCTTCGACGATCCGTCCTGACACGACGGATCGCCTTCCCTCTATTCGAAGTGGGATTTGAAGATCTGTCCGTGGACGCCCACGGTTCGATCGACTACCTGCGAGACCGTGAAATCCGCTGCGGCAGAAAGATAGGCGTAGCCCGTCGCTCGATCCATTCCGCGATCATGCTCGAGGAAGTCGAGCGCGTTGACCACCGCGCGCCGCATGGCGCCGTTGAGGTCACTGTTCTGCCCATCGACCGAACCGTTGGGGTCGGACAGGCCGATCGGAATCCAGGCCTCCTCGGTCTCGGCGAACGGGTATCCGAAAGCCACCGATGGAGCGTCACCGGAATCCTTCTTGCACACGCTGAGTCGGAACGTGCCGCGCAGCGATCCTTCCATCGCCGTCAGCGCCGCCTCACCGTCGCCCATGGCCATGTGTGGGTCACCGACGTAGAAGAGGGCGCCTTCAGCGAATACCGGCAAATAGAAGGTTGATCCGACACCGAGATGCCTGATGTCGATGTTTCCGCCGCCCAGGGTCGGAGGAATGGAGTTCGACGACGGGGACGTCGGGTCGGCATCCGAGGAATAGGCAACTCCCATCATTCCCATGAAGGGTCGCAAGGGAAACCGCACCTTCGACTGTCCGAAAGGCATCACGCCCTTGCCGTCTTCGATCGCCGTGAAGGTGGAAACACCGCCGTACTTCAACGGGTCCTTTGTCGCGCGCCCGTCTGTGGCGACCGGCGGCATGACTTCGTCCAGAGTGATTCCCGCTGGAGCGGTTCCGTCTGCTGTGACGGCGAGAGCGCCCTTGCCGTGTCTGCTCGACACAACGCCGTACGGCACGCGGGGAATGGCTTCGAGAGTCTCGATCTTGAGTACGTCTCCAGGCTGGGCGCCTTCGACGAAGACCGGGCCGGTGACGACGTGCGGTCCGTCCTTGTCGAAGTTTCGTTCGGTTCGGTTGTATTCGGCCGCAACGGCAATCGCATCTTCGAGCACGTATTTCTCGGAAACGCCTTTGCTACCGAAGTATTCGAGAGGATTGCGCCCTTGATCCTCGAGAATTCCCTCGTGCGAGAGGGCGTCGATCGTGACGGTCTGGCCCGACTTCATCCGCATCACCTCGCGGGTGTGGATGTTGGGCACATAACCCCACATGACGTCCGACGGATCCGAACTCAGATAGTGATCGCCACTGACGTTTCCGCTGCCCGGTTGCAGAATCGGCACACCATCGGCGAACGGCAGCGCAGAGGAGGATGATCCAGCCGGCGATGCGTTCGAGTGCGCGCATCCCGAAGCCACACCCGCAACGCCTACTCCCGCACCGAGAGCCGCGACTGCCCTCATGAATCCGCGTCGGCCAAGACCTTTCGTCAGATCTTCGGCTGCGTTGCGGGCAAGAGTGTTTTCCATCGAGATTCCTCCGGAGTGCGTGACGATGTGCGACTGCGAAGAAAGCTAGACCCGATTTGTTACTCGTTCATTACCATTTCATGGCAGGGAAATACCGTTGACTGAGAATGAATTCAGCGACGGCGAAGCCGCCAGAGCGAGGTCGTCTCTCGTGCCCGGGCAGCGTGAAGCGCATCGGTTCGGTCACTGACCTTTGCGTGCGTCGGCTTGACGTCCATGCGATCGACAACAGTGAGCCCACCGGCCGCAATCAGGTCGTGTAGTTCGGATCGCGTTCGGAGACCGAGGTGTTCGGCAATGTCCGAGAGGATCAGCCACGCTTCTCCCCCGTCGTCCAGATGCGCTGCGACACCAGTCAGGAAGCCCTTCAGCATCGCTCCAGCAGGGTCGTAGACGGCGTATTCGATGGGCGAGGTGGCCTTGGCCGGAATCCAGGGAGGATTGCAGACCACCAACGGAGCGGTGCCTTCGGGGAAGAGGTCTGCTTCCATCACGTTCACCTGATCGCCGTAGCCAAGCCGCAACAGGTTGGTGCGCGCGCATTGCAATGCCCGGGGGTCCTGGTCGGTGGCCGTCACTGTCTGAACTCCACGCCGCGCCAGGACGGCAGCAAGAACGCCGGTACCTGTTCCGATATCGAAAGCAGATTCCGTCGACGGTAGCGGCGCAGACGCGACAAGATCGACATACTCCCCGCGGACGGGTGAGAACACTCCGAAGGCGGGATGCACTCGTGCGTCGAGAGCCTCGATGAAAACACCTTTGCGGTGCCACTCGTGAGCGCCGATCGCGCCGAGGATGTCACGCAACGAGCGAACCGAAGGCTCACCGGTAATCCCGAAGGCTTCAGTCAACGCTACTTGCGCGTCCGGGGCTCGCCGGAGTGGAATCGACAGATCTGCATCCAAGGGAATGAGCAGCATGCCGAGGATCTGCGCGCGGCGTCCTTGGGTCTGCCTGTGGAGATGGAAGGCTTTGGCTGGGTCGTCGGACGCTCGGCGCGGCTTGCGGTCGATGCGCGACGCGACGGCCTTCGACAGTTGGCGAGCGTTCTGAAAATCTCCGCGCCACAACAACGCCGTGCCTTCGCATGCCAAGCGATAGGCGTAGTCGGCCTTCATCGTGTCGTCGGCGACGACGATGCGCTTGGGCACCGGGGCGTTGCTCGTCGAACCCCAACGGGCCGATTGCTCGACGTCGTTCTCGGTCCACACTGCGAATTGTTCAGTCATGTAAGCCCTTCCGGCGTCCGACGCATAGCGGCCGGTCTACCGGCTGATGTGGTCCAGATCTGCAAAATCTGCTCGTCTGGTGTCCACACTAGTCGGGACCGGCCGCGCTACATGACTGCGAGAGGGATGTCAGCCCTTGGCTACGCGAGCTGCCTCGGCGATCCGAGCCTCGGCGACCGCGTCAGCAGCCTCGCCGGCGAGGATTCCGTCCTTCTTCGACTTCGCGAAGATCTCGGTGACCGTGTCGAAGATCTTCTCGACCTTGAGCTTGACCTCTTCGGCCGAGTTGCCCTTCAGCTCGCCGGCAACCTGGATGAGGCCGCCGCCGTTGGCGACGTAGTCGGGGGTCCAGGTGATGCCGCGGTCGCGGAGGATGTTCTCGACCTCGGGCACGGTGAGCTGGTTGTTGGCAGCGCCGCAGACAACCTCGGCCTTGATCGAGCGTGCGGTCGTGTCGGTGAGGGTTGCGCCCATCGCGCAGGGTGCGTAAACGTCGAGATCGGCGTCGATGATGCTGTCGACGATGCTCACCTGCGGGAAGTCCGTCTTGACGCGATCGAGCGCTCCGGCGTTGACGTCGGTCGCGAGAACGGTCGCGCCGTCTGCGAGGAGGAGCTTGATCAGCTCGTAGCCGACCTTGCCTGTGCCTTCGACACCAACAGTCTTGCCTGCGAGCGACGGAGTGCCCCAATGCGACTGTGCCGCGGCGCGCATCGACTGGAATACGCCGAGGGCCGTCATCGGAGCGCTGTCGCCGGAACCGCCGACCGTAGCGTTGCGGCCGACGACGAAGTCGGTGTTACGACCGATGATGTCAAGATCGTTGGAGTTGGTTCCGACATCACCAGCGGTGATGTAGCGGCCGCCGAGGGTCTGGACGAATTTTGCGTAGGCGCCGAGCAATTCGTCGGTCTTGGCCGTTGCGGGGTCGCCGATGATGACCGCCTTGCCGCCGCCGAGGTCCACGCCGGCAACCGCAGCCTTGTAGGTCATTCCGCGCGAGAGACGCAAAACGTCTGTGACTGCGGCGGATTCGTCGGAGTACGGGTAGAAGCGCGTTCCGCCGAGCGCGGGGCCGAGCGTCGTGGAGTGGATGGCGACGATGGCCTTGAGGCCGCTCGCGGGATCCTGGAAGAAGCTCACCTGCTCGTGGGGGTAATCGCGCAGGTAGTCGGCGCGATCGAACACGCCCGCAGTGTCGCCATGGGAAACAACAGAGTTCACGGGCTCGGCGGTGAGAGTCATTGTGGGATAGACCTTTCCGAAGGATAAACGGGGTGCAGTCGAAATATTGGGACGAAATGGCCGTTGGGTACTATTGGGGACAAATAACCCAAAGAGAATCCCGCTGAGCAATTCGTGGAACCAATGCTCTGCCTGAGCTACGATTTGGTCAATGCAAATCTCTTGAACTAGTCAATTCGATCATCCAGTGACCCATATCACTGAGGAGAGGTTCACAAAGTGCTCAGCATCGACAAGCTCGACGTCCAGTTGCTCGGACTGCTCAGCAAGGACTCGAGGATGAGTGTGGCCGAGTTGGCCAACTCGTTGGGCGTCGCCCGCAACACCGTCCAGTCGCGAATGAAGCGCATGGAATCCAACGGACTTCTCACCGGGTTTCGGCCGAATCTCAATCTCCCCGAGGTCGGTATCCCGATTCAGGCATTTGTCGGTCTGGAACTCGAGCAGGGCAAGATCAGCGCAGTCGCTCGGAGTCTGACCGAGTTGCCCGAGGTGATCGAAATTCACGCCACAACCGGTCGCGAGGATTTGCTCGTTCGCGTCGCCACCTCGACGCACGCGGCGCTGCAGAAGTTGGCCGAGCAGATCGTGTCACTTCCAGGCGTCACGCATTCGACCACGACCATCGCTCTGACCAATCCCCTTCCGTATCGAATTCAGCCTCTCCTCGAGCACCTCACCAATGACGCCGGATGGGGTCGTTCGACCGCCTTCCCCCGTCAGCAGGACTAGGACGGGTGGTCGCGTCGATGCTTCCAAGTGCGCTAGTTTCATGGTTATGAGTGAGATCCAGGGACAGCGCATCGCGTTCATTCAGGCGACGTGGCATCGCAACATCGTCGACCGTGCACGCGACGGATTCACCGACGCGATCGTCGAGCTCGGCTACCCCAAGGACACGGTTGATTTCTTCGAGGTACCGGGAGCTTTCGAGATCCCCCTGCATGCTCGGCGGTTGGCCAAGACCGGCCGCTACCAGGCCATCGTTGCCGCAGGTCTGGTCGTCGACGGCGGTATCTACCGGCATGACTTCGTGGCGACGGCTGTCATCGACGGTCTGATGCGCGTGCAGCTCGACACCGACGTTCCGGTCTTCTCGGTGGTCTTGACGCCGCATCACTTCCACGAGCACGCCGAGCACGTCGACTACTTCAGCACGCATTTCGTGAAAAAGGGCGCCGAGGCTGCGCGCGCGGTCGACGCCACCGTCAAGTCGTTGAAGGCCCTGCCCACCAGCTAGTCGTTACCCAAGTCTCGCTGAGTCGAATGCCATCGGCTCAGCGAGATTTTTTGTGTCTATCGAGGGGTGTCGACGCTTGCCAGTGCGGAGGCGTTCGAGTCGTCGACTTCGCCGTAGCGGTCGACGCATTGCTGGAAGAAGTCCCGCATCTCGGTGACCACCTGGATGTGGCTGGTCAACGACTTCTCCAACGAATCTTCACCATCCTTAGCTTTCTTGGAGAACTTCTCGGCCAGGTTGATTCCAGATTGGAGCGTTCCCATTCCAGAAACATTCGCAATCACGAACAGATTTCTGCGCATTTGATCGAGTTCGCCAAGAAGATCTTCGCATGCCGCAACCACATCACGTGCGATGTCTGGCTCAACTTCCAGTCGCGAGTCGTCAGACCCATTGCTTCGATCAGACCCACTCACCGAGACCTCATTTCGGTAGCGTCGGTTCAAGATTGACCGACAGACGCTGCACAACAACACAACTGGACTCTTGCCGAGCCTCAGACAGCTTTCGTTCTACGTTGAACCAGATTGAGCCGTGTTCGACCGAGAAAGCAAGGTAGCAACCATTGTTGTCCTCGTCGTCGACGCGCTGATACTCGATACCACGCCGCCCACCGACATTAAGTTCCTCGAACCCTCGGAAATCAGGATTCCGTCGAACATCGTCGACGGTGTACGACGATGAATACACGGTCAAGAAATACCAGGACCCGCTCCACCCACAGATCTTCCATCCTGGCTGCTCCACGCCCGCCGCACCAGCTTCCTCGGCAGCCGGATCAAGCCCCACTTCTTCCAGAACTGAGTCCGGAATTTCCTTGCATGGATCGAACAAACCCTCTTGACCCGACGCAGGCTGCGGCGACCCTTGTACCGACGCGCCACACCCGGCTGCCAGTGCGCCCGCGAACAGAACGGCCACCACACTGCGGGCCTTCATCCGAAAACTCACGAGCCTGGAAGGTCCTGTCCTGCAAGCATGACTGCGTTGGAAGCATCGACACCGCTGTAGCTGTCCAGACACTTCTGAAAGAAGTCCCGCATCTCGGTGACCACCTGGATGTGGCTGTTCAACGACTTCTCCAACGAATCCTCACCGCCGACGGCCTTCTTGGAGAATTTCGCGGCGAGGTCGATTCCAGATTGGAGCGTCCCCATCCCTTTAGCGTCCTTCACAACTTCTACGCTTCGAAGCGCTGCCGCCAGTTCATCGAGCAGCGCCTTGCAAGCCGAAGCCATCCTTGCAGCCGTGTCGAAATCCAAGGCGAAATGATCAGAACTCAGTCCAGTCATCGTTCCCATCCGGTCCACTCCGGGGCGAGTGCTCGCTCGCCCGAAATCAACATTGGTGCAAATCCAGCGCTATCTAGGCAAGGCGCCCAACAATGTGCGTGCGTACTCAGACGCGAGACCACACGTCGAGCCTTCCTGCTCTGCAATACCTTTCGTGTCGACCACGATCCAGATTGAACCCTGTTTCGCTTCCAACGCGATATAACACTTGTCGATTCTGACGTCTGAAGCTCGGTGGTACTGAACGCCACGACGCTCGTTCAAAGAGATCTCTTCAAAGCCGGTGTAGTCGGGGTTCTTCTTGGCATCGTCCACGGTGAAGCGGTTCGAGTAAATAATCAGGTAGTACCACGGTTCTGTCCACGAACAGATCTTCCAGCCGGGTTGTTCGACGCCCTCGATGTCAACTTCCTCGGTAGCCGGATCAAGCCCCACTTCTTCCAACACCGAGTCCGGGATATCCTTGCACGGATCGAACAAACCCTCTTGGCCGGATGCAGGCTCAGCCGCCCCCTCCACGACTGAGCTGCATCCTGCCGCAGCCCACACCAACATCCCAGCCATGAGCAGTCGCCCAACCCCCACCGACCCCCGCATGGCACCCCCTGTTGATGTGGACCCACTCTATTGGATGCATCGGAGGCTCGATCGGTTCCCGCAATCTTGAAATTCCCAGGTCACGATCTCTGGTTCACTCAGAGCGCATCTCCAGCGATTGACGCTCAGCTCAGCAGTCGCATACTGGAGAGGTTGACTACAACTTCGGGAAGGCACCGAGTGAGCGCACCGAAAGCCCCGGCCAAACCAGCGATCCTCAGCGTCGACGACGATCCTGGTGTTTCGCGTGCCGTCGTTCGAGACCTCCGCAAGCGGTACGGCGAGAAGTACCGAATCATTCGTGCGGAGTCCGGCGACCAGGCTCTCGAAACCTTGCGCGAAATGAAACTTCGCGGCGATGCAGTCGCTGTGATCGTCGCCGATTACCGCATGCCTGGTTTGAGTGGGATCGAGTTCCTCGAACAGGCAATGGACCTGTATCCCGTAGCTCGGCGCGTTCTGCTGACCGCCTACGCCGATACTGATGCTGCGATCGACGCCATCAACGTAGTCGACCTCGACCACTACCTCCTCAAGCCGTGGGATCCGCCGGAAGAGAAGCTGTACCCCGTCATCGATGCGCTGCTCGATGCCTGGGCAAGCTCGAGTCATCACCCCGCCGAGGAAACAAAGGTGATCGGCCATCGTTGGTCCGAGCGATCCTCCGACGTTCGAGAGTTCTTGGCACGCAACCAACTTGCCTATCGCTGGTACATGTCGGACGAGCCGGAAGGCCAACGACTGCTCTCGGCTGCCGGTACCGACGAACTGCGGCTTCCCGTCGTCATCGCATCCAATGGGGATGTCCTCGTCGAGCCCACTGACGCCGAACTCGCCGACAAACTCGGGTTGAGTACTACTCTCTCCGAAGACTTTTACGATCTCGTTGTCATCGGCGGCGGCCCTGCGGGTCTGGGCGCTGCTCTGTACGGCGCTTCGGAGGGGCTTCGGACGGTTCTCATCGAACGGCGGGCGACTGGCGGTCAGGCCGGCCAGAGTTCACGAATCGAGAACTACCTCGGCTTCCCCGACGGAGTTTCCGGCGCACAGTTGGCCGATCGCGCAAGACGCCAGGCAACCAAGTTCGGCGCCGAGGTCATCACCGCGCGAGACGTCACCGGTTTGGAAATCAACGGCTCAGCCCGCACTGTGCGTTTCGACGACGGTTCGTCGGTCGACGCTCATTCGGTCATCTTGGCGACAGGTGTTTCCTATCGCCAACTTTCGGCGCCGGGGCTCGACACATACACCGGCCGAGGGGTCTACTACGGGTCAGCCGTCACCGAAGCCGCTCGATGTAGCGAACAAGATGTGTACATAGTCGGCGGCGCCAATTCGGCAGGCCAAGCTGCGGTCTATCTCTCCCGCGGAGCTAGGTCCGTCACCATTCTCATTCGCGGCGACTCGCTCGAAGCCTCGATGTCCTACTACCTGATTCAGCAGATCGAAAAGAATCCTAAGATCACCGTGCGCACGTGCACGGAGGTGATCGGAGCCGAGGGTGACGATCACCTCGAACGAATCACACTGCGTAACAGAGCCACCGGAGAAGAAGACACTGTCGATGCTCAGTGGTTGTTCATCTTCATCGGTGCCGCTCCACTGACCGACTGGCTCGGAGACGTGGTGGTCCGCGACGGAAATGGCTTCGTTCTTGCCGGCCCGGACCTTCCGTCCGAAGGCGTCACACCGGACGGGTGGCCGCTCGACCGCGCACCACATCATCTCGAAACCAGTGTCCCCGGAGTATTTGTCGCCGGGGACGTACACGCCGAATCGGCCAAGCGCGTCGCGTCGGCCGTCGGAGAGGGCGCGATGGCCGTGATGTTCGTCCACCGCTATCTCGCTCAACAATAGGGAGATTCGATGTCCATTCCTGAATGCAGCCCAGACTTGCTTCGCACCCTGTTCCTGTTCGAGAAGCTCACCGACGATCAGCTCGAATCACTGTGCCAGGCAGGCCATATCACCGAGATCGATCGAGGTCAGGTCTACCTCGAAGGTGAGCCTGCCACCTGCTTCTACGTCCTCATCGAGGGCGAGGTGGTGCTGTCCAAGCTGTCGGGCGGCGAAGACATCGAGATCAACAGGACCACCCAGCGCGGCGTCTACTCGGGAGGCTGGACGGCGTATCTCGGCGATCGTGTACCGCAGGTCTACGCGGGGTCGATGCGAGTGACGACTCCTTCGACGTTTTTCGTCCTGGACGCCGACAAGTTCGGCAACGCGATGCGCGAGTGGTTTCCAATGGCGGTTCATCTGCTCGAAGGTGTTTTCTTCGGCAAGAAGAACACTCAGCAAATCATCGATCAGCGAGAGCGACTCCTTGCACTCGGATCACTTTCGGCCGGGTTGACTCACGAGCTCAATAACCCTGCAGCCGCAGCGGTTCGAGCGACAGCGTCTTTGCGCGAGCGTGTCGCAGGCATGCGTCACAAACTGGGAATGGTCGCGTCGGGCACCTACGACCGCGATGCCCTCGTCACTCTCATGCGACTTCAAGAGGAAGTTGCAGAGGTTGTCGCCAAGGCGCCGACGCTCACTCCCCTCGAAGCCTCGGATCGAGAGGATTCGTTGGGTGAATGGTTCGAGGATCATTCGATTCGAGAGGGTTGGGATCTGGCTCCGACCTTCGTGCAGGCTGGTCTCGACACCGCTTGGCTCGAGAATGTTGCTGCAGCCGTTGACGAGTCCGTACTCGAAGGCGCAATTCGCTGGCTGAATTACACCATCGAATCCGAACTCCTGATGAACGAGATCGCCGACTCCACAACGAGGATTTCAACTCTCGTCGGTGCAGCCAAACAGTATTCTCAGATGGACCGCGCACCCTTCCAGACCATCGATGTCCACGAACTACTTGACAGCACGTTGATCATGTTGGGGCAAAAGATCGGAAGCGGAATCGAAGTCGTCAAGGAATACGACCTCGCGCTGCCACCGATCGACGCCTACGCCGCCGAACTCAATCAGGTGTGGACCAACCTCATCGACAATGCGGTGTCTGCCATGGACGGATCGGGAACACTCACCGTTCGGACAAGCCGCGACGGTGACCGCGTGTGCATCGAGATCTGCGACACCGGCGCCGGGATTCCCGATGACGTCATCGACAGGATCTTCGAACCCTTCTTCACGACTAAGCCTGTTGGTGAGGGAACCGGTCTCGGCCTTGATATTTCGTGGCGAATTGTGGTCGGCAAGCATCGTGGTGAGCTTCGGGTCACGTCGGAGCCCGGTAACACCCGGTTCAGAGTTTTGCTGCCCATCGCGGGCCCACCGCGGGATACGCGCGACGACTAGTCGCCCTTGCACGGCCGGTAGGCAAAGCGCACGATGAAATGACCGACTTCAGTCAGCGAGAGGGTGGACCATGACCGACGGACTTCCAGCGGGGATCGATCCGAGTGTGCCGCCCAGTGGCGCGGGATGCGTCGAATGCGATGCGAGCGGCGGTTGGTGGGTGCACCTGCGTCGATGCGCGCAGTGCGGGCACGTCGGTTGTTGCGACTCCTCACCGTCACAGCACGCGAGCAAGCATGCGGCCTCGACAAAGCATCCGTTCATGCAGAGCTACGAACCCGGTGAGGATTGGTTCTGGAGCTTCGAAACCAACGAGGCGTACGACGGACCTGAATTGGCGGCGCCCACTTCACATCCCGTAGATCAGCCGACGCCGGGACCTAAGGGTCGTGTCCCGGCCGATTGGCAGCAACACATCCACTGACTCAGTTCGGTTGGTCGATCGACCTCAAAGTCGAGACGTTCGACGACTCCTGATCCAATGCGTTGTCGATGCAGGCTTGAAACTGAGCCTGCCTTGCCTCCACGACCGCGATATGACTCGCCAACACATCGACGAGCGCATCGTGGCCACCGACGGCCTTCTCCTCGAACTTCGTCTGAAGCGCTCGACCTGATGCGAGCGTCCCTAAACCACCAACCCAACTCAGTTTCGCAGCAGCAACAGACAAATGCTCCAACGTCATTTGGTATTCGCCGCATGCCGTAACTAGCAATCGCGCCGTGTCCGGATCCAGCGAGAACGAAACCTCGGCCCCGGAGTCCTCATTTGAACTCATGCGTAGCACCACCTTCATCAAGCGAGCGATTCATCTGGGGAGCTCCGGGAAGAGTTTGTCGGTAATCGTCGAGGCGAGGCCACACGGGTCGATTGGCGTCTCACCGAAATCTGGGGCGATCCGAACGATCAGCACCCCCTGATTGGTCGTCCAAGCTACAGAGCAAATCTGTCCGGTCGCATCGTCACGCTGCCCGAATTTGATAGCAGGGCCGCCATGAACATTCGCAGCCCTTACATCGGCATTGTTGGTGTTCGCTTCGACTTCGTCGAGAGTGTGGTCAGTTGACCAGACGCTCAGCGAAATTCCCGTCCCATCCCATGAGCAGATTTCAAATCGTGGAATCTGAACTCCAAGAATCCCGCGTTCCTCAGTCGCCGGATCAACGCCGACATACCGCAAGGCGCTGTCGCTAATGCCGCCACAAGGGTCAAATAGCCCAACAGCCTCGTCGGCTCGTACTGCATGCCCCTCGACCGTCGAGGAACAACCCCCAACCACCAGCGCGGCCGCGACCAAGACCACTGCACCCCTCACTCCCACAGCACTCCCCCTCATTCGCGGCCCGCTCACAGTATTGGACGCTCCCCAGCACCGATCGGTTCCACCCCATTGCATTCCGTTGCAACCCTTCACCCACGCCAACAATCGACCTAACGTCGATCTACCAGGGGATTCACAACGAAGTGAGGTGCGGATCAATGAAGGCAGCACGGTTCCACGGGCAGAAAGACATCCGGATCGAAGAGATCCCTGAGCCCGAATTGCGGCCAGGAACAGTCAAGCTGAAGGTCGCATGGTGCGGAATCTGCGGCACCGATCTCCACGAGTACCTCGAGGGACCGATCTTCATCTCCGCACCCGGACACCCGCATCCACTCTCACACGAGAATGCGCCGGTCACGATGGGCCACGAGTTCTCCGGCACCGTCGAAGAGGTCGGCGAAGGTGTCACGGACGTCGAGGTCGGTGAAAATGTTGTCGTCGAGCCGTACTTCGTCTGCAACGAGTGCGCCCCGTGCAAGGCGGGCAACTACCACCTGTGTACGAAGATGGGGTTCATCGGCTTGGCCGGCGGCGGTGGCGGACTCAGCGAGAAGGTCGTCGTCGACCGTCGCTGGATCCACAAGATCGGCAACATCCCGCTCGACGAGGCAGCTCTCATCGAACCGTTGAGCGTCGCCCATCACGCAGTCGTACGCAGTGGAGCCGAAAGCGGCAACGTCGCCATCGTGGGCGGAGCCGGACCGATCGGACTCCTCGTTGCGGCAGTTCTCAAGGGTCTGGGTGTCACGACGATCGTCACCGAACTCAGCGAAGCCCGCAAGGCCAAGGCCCTCTCCAGTGGAGTCGCCGACTACGTCATCGATCCCACCACCGAAGACGTCAAAGCGCGCGTCCTCGAACTCAGCGGAGGCATCGGCGCAGACATCGGCTTCGAATGCGCAGGCGTCAACGCGGTCCTCGACACCATGCTCGACACGGTCCGGCCCGCCGGAGTTGTTGTCAACGTGTCGATTTGGGGCAAGCCCGCGACCATCGACATGCAGAAGCTGGTCCTCAAGGAAATCGACCTACGCGGAACCATCGCGTACGTACGTGACCATGAAGCGGTCATCAAGATGGTCCAGGACGGTGTCGTCGATCTGGCGCCCTTCATCACCGGTCGTATTCAGCTCGAAGAGTTGATCTCCGAAGGATTCACCACTCTGATCGAGCACAACGACACTGCGGTCAAGATTCTCGTCAGGTCGTAACCGGACGGGGCACCTCCGGGCCCACCGCAGTCAGCGACCCAGGTGCCCGCCCTTTGCCCCATCCGATCTTCTCTCGGTAGCGGCCGATGTGATCGTCCTCGATCACATCGGCCGTTTCCAACGGCGTGGATTGCGGATGCACATACAGCGCATCCGTCGGGCAATATGCCTCACACATGAAGCAGGTCTGGCAATCCGATTGGCGCGCAATCACCGGGACGCCCGACGGCGTCCGATCGAAAACATCTGTAGGACAAACATCTACGCACTTGTCGCAGCCGATGCAGTCAGGCGCGGACACCAGCTCGATCATGACGCCACCAGTGCAGACCCGACAGATTCAGAAGTCCGGGTCCACACCGAATCCAAACCGCCGGTGAGGACGTGATGGTGCTGCGTCACATCGAGTTCGGGATAATCGTCCCGCTTGCTCATTCCCCGAGTCTCGGTCCGCGCCAACGTCGAGTGGTACATCCAGCGACCGACGGCCGTGATCGCGGCAGCCTGCCGCGCCGCCATCCGACCTGCTGGATCCGCGCCCAGATCCGCACTCACTGCACCCCACAGCGATTCGAGCTCAGCGAGCGCTGCGGATACCCGATCACCGCTGCGGAGGTAGTTCTTGTCGAAGGGAATCAGCTGCGCCTGAGCAGCTTTCACCACATAGTCGGCAGTAAACCCGGTTCGTGCCGGATTACGCAATCCGACGGTTCCGGCTCCGCGAAGACCACTGGTAGACCCACGTCCGACCGACAGCGCATAGCGCGCAGCACCGGTTCCCGCCCACGAACCAGAAGACATCGCCCACGCGGCGTTGTGACTTCCCCCGCCGGTAAACCCTCCGCAGATTCGCTCTCGGGTCGCAGCGTCCCCGGCGGCAAACAGTCCTGGAACGGATGACGCGCAATCGTCATCGACGACGTTGATTCCCCCAGTCCCGCGAACAGTGCCTTCAGCGAGCATGCCGACCTCGAATTTGTCGGTGAAGGGATCGATTCCGCGGCGATCGAATTGCAGGAAGAAGTTGGGTTGCCCCAGCCTCATTCGACGCTGCACCTCTGCGTCGGCCCGATCGATCTGCGCGAAGACCGACTCGCTCCGCAACGTGCTGGCGATGACGGACCTCCCCTTCGCCGAACCGGCACCTTCGAGCACGCTTCCGTCTGCGTGAAAGAACGTCGCGTACGCGTAGTAAGCCGTCTTGGTGATCGTCGATCCGGCCGCCGCGATCCCGTACGCGTTCGAGAACTCCATGCCGGAGAACTCGGCTCCGACTTCGGCTGCCATCAATGCACCGTCACCGGTATCGACGTTGGTGCCCAGCGCACCGGACAGAAACGCACAACCTCCGCTGGCGACCACTACCGCGCCTGCCGAGACGCGGTAGTCCTGGTGTTCGTGACGCTGGTATCCGGCGACTCCGCGAACTCGACCGGCACCGTCCACCAATAACTCGAGCGCCGGCGAATGATCGAGGATTCGCACACCGGCTCGACGAATCCAGGTGCGCATCCGTCGCATGTATTCAGGTCCCTGCAAGCCGGTACGTATCTGCTTGCCCGTGCTGGGGTCGACGGGGAACGGATATCTACCCTCCACCGCGAGGAGATCCATGTTGGAGTAGGTCTGCTCGAGGACGCGGTCCATCCAATGGTGGTCGGCCAGATATCCGCCGAGCGCCTCACGACCGGCCTTTGCCCGCTCACGGGCAGTCGTATCCGGCTCGACGTACCAAACACCCGTTCCGGATGGGGCCGTCGCGCCACTCGTTCCGCAGTATCCCTTGTCGACCAGGACGACGTCTGCACCGGCCTTGGCCGCACGCAACGCCGCCCACGCGCCGGCGGGGCCACCACCGATCACCAATACATCGGTGGAGAGTTCGAGGACGTCCGTCACTGGCCAGCTCCTGTCAGAGGTCTACGCAACACTTCTGTTGCCGCAATATTCCTCGAACGAACTACCCAGCGCCACAGTCAGAATCACTGTGAACTCAACCAGTCACCGCCGCATCGGCAGAGCGCTACGACGCTTCCCGCTCCTCGTCGGTGCACAACGCGGAGTACTTGGCGAAGGCTTCCTGCAAGGTCAGCGATTTGCGTCGCTCGGTGATGTCGCGGGGCTTTCCCTGCGCAACACATCGACGCGCATGTTCGATCACAGCTTCACGTATGACGCTGGAAATGTCCGCGCCCGTGAGCTCTTGGAGGGTCTCTAGGGCCCTCAGTTCCTCTACGTCGAATCTCACCGTTACCGATCGTCTAGCCACGCTCAGGATGTTACTTGCGGGTACACCAAATTTGGTGAGTTACATATGCGTCGAGTCCAATATCTTTGGGCGCCAAAACCTTCGAATTCCGATCTACGTGGGTAAATAGTTTTCCACTCACGGCACCCATGTAATGCAACGCACACGGCGCTAGCCAGCGTGCCGACGGACACTGTCGCTGTCTATGCTTGCGAAACACTGCCTTCGATCGGAGATATACCGCGTGAGCATCGACCACATCGTTTCCGCAGTCGACGGCGACGCTGCCGAGCGAATCAAAACGGCCCTGGCCGAGAGAGCCGCAACCTCGACGGACACGACCACGCTGGTGTTCGACGGCGTGAGCATCGAGATTCCGCCATCGGTCGGCGACGCCGTCGTGCAGCTCCTGACCTACCTCGCTGCCGGCGACAGCGTCGCCCTCGGGCCAGTTGCAGAACTCCTCACCACCTCGCAGGCAGCAGAGATCCTCGGCGTTTCGGACACGTATGTACGTAAGCTCGCCGACGCCGGGAAACTCCCGATCGAACTACGCGGCACCCACCGCAGGTTCCGCCTCGATGACGTGATGGCTTACCGCGAGCAGTTCCCCAAACGCGCCTAGCTCTTCGCGTACATTCCTTCGATCTCCTTCGAGAACCGATCGACGACGACATTGCGCTTGATCTTGAGCGTCGCTGTCATCTCACCGTCTTCCTCGGTCAGATCGCGATCGAGAATGACGAACTTCTTGATCGACTCCGCATGCGAGACAGCAGCATTGGCGTCGTCGACGGCCTTCTGCAGCTCCGCTCGAAGGTCCTTGTCGTCACGTAGTTCGGCGACGCTGGCACCAGAAGGCTTGCCGTTCTCCGCCTTCCACTTCTCGAACACCTCAGGGTCGACGGTCAACAGCGCCGTGATGTAGGTCTTCCCGTCGCCGACGACAACTGCCTGCGAGACGATGGAATGCGAACGGATACGGTCTTCCATCGGGCCGGGCGAGACGTTCTTGCCACCCGCCGTCACCAGAAGATCCTTCTTGCGTCCGGTGATGGAAAGGTAACCGTCGCTGTCGAGTTCACCGAGATCACCGGTTCGCATCCAGCCGTTGACGAATGTCTCTTCGGTGGCCTTGTCGTTCTTCCAGTATCCCTTGAAGACGACTCCACCGTTGAGTTCGATCTCGCCATCCTCGGCGATGCGTACCCCGTTGCCGCCCATCGGCTGTCCGACGGTTCCGATCTTCTGAGCACCCGGGACGTTGACGCAGTGCGCTGCTGTGGTTTCGGTGAGGCCATAGCCTTCGTAGATCGGAACTCCGAGCCCACGGAAGAAGTGCCCCAGTTCAGGAGTGAGGGCGCCGCCGCCGGAGATCGCGAACCAGCACTCGCCCCCGAGAGCCTCACGAAGCTTCGAGTACACGAACTTGTCCGCCACTGCGTGCTTCGCCTTCAAGATCAGCGAGGGACCGCCCTTGTCGAGGGCTTGGCTGTATTCCTTTGCAGTGACTTCTGCGAAAGCGAAGATCGCGCCCGGAATCTTTCCACCGGACTCCGCCTTGCGTGCTGCGCCGTCACGAACTTTTTCGAAGACACGCGGAACACCGAGGATGGTGTTGGGCTTGTAGCGCTCGAATTGGGTTGTGATGGTGGCAAAGTCGGACCAGTGGGCCTGCGACGCACCAGCTTCGAACGTCGCGAGGGACACCGCGCGGGCCAGTACGTGAGCGAGCGGCAGGAAGGTCAGGACTCGGTTTCCCGGAACCGCCACCTTGCCGATCGATGCCGTGAGAATCCCGCGCACCTCGGACAGGAAGTTGCGGTGTGTGAGGATGCATCCCTTGGGACGGCCTGTGGTGCCGGAGGTGTAGACGAGTGACGCCAGATCGTCGGCTTTGATGCCCGCGAGTCGCTTCTTCAACTCGGTGTCGTCAACGTCGGCGCCCTGTGCGGTCAGCTTTTCGACTGCTCCGTCGTCGATCTGCATGACGGCCTTGAGAGTGCTCGGCGCGTCCTGGAACAGCTGCTCGTGCGCGCCGGTTTCGACGATCGCGATGACGGCCTCGGAGTCTTCGAGGATCCAGCTGACCTGGCCCTGAGACGACGAATCGTAGATCGGGACGGTAGCGGCGCCGGCGGCCCAGATGGCGAAGTCGAAGAGCGTCCACTCGTATCGGGTCGCGGAGAGCAGTGCGACGCGGTCGCCTGCCTGCACACCAGCGGCGATGAGCCCGTTTGCGACGCCGGTGACCTGCTCGGCGAACTCCTTGGCTGTGACGTCTACCCAACCCTCTCCCTTGGGGCGGGAGAACACCGTCAGATCTGGCGTGCGCTCGGCGTGAGTGAAGACGGTGTGCACCACGGACTCGTTGTCGGAGATGGTGAACTGGGCTTTGGCGCTGTACTCACTCACAGGGTGTCATCTCCGTTGGTCTGCGATTCGATGCTGATTCTGAAGCGGTGGAGTGCGCGGGCGAAGTCTGCGACCTCGGACTCGGTCCAATCGTGCAGCCTGCCGACGACTTGGTCGAGCCGACGCGCGTCGGCGGCGTCGAGGTATTTGCGGCCCGCCTCCGTCAGGTGCAGCGGATTGCCCTGTCGAACGGATCCCGGATCGGCATACACCCAGCCTGCCTCGATACACCCGCGCACTTGGCGCGAGATGGTCGAGCGGTTGACGCCGAAGACTTCGGAGATCTCCGTGGCCTTGCAGCCGTCGTTGCGGCCGATGAAGGAGAGGAATGAATGCTGCGCGATCGACGGGTGGTCGTCGGAATGCCGATCCCCCGTCATCAGCTGCCGCGTCAGGTGCACCAGCTCGTCATGAACGGCTGGTGGACCGGTGAGCGCCATTGCTCCGTCGTGTTGCACTGGGCAACTATAACGCTGCCCCTAGTCCCGATTGCAATATGACCGCCGCCACCGACAAGAAGTCCGTCGGTGGCGGCGTGAAAAGTTAGACCAGATCCTCACCGTTGCGGCGAGCAGTTGCCCAATCTTTGAAGAATCCCTTGCTGATGACTCCCAAGACAACCAGCACCAACGCCGGCCAGATCAGAACGTAAATGGTCAGTAGAGCTGTACTCATTCGTATCCCTTCCACTTGTCTCGACGGTTACTTTCCGGACGCTCCCACGGCAGGAAGCTCGTCATCGTCGAAGTCTCCCGTCCGCTGCTTGATCAGTTCGAAATCGAACGTCTCACGCTGATTGACGGACATCGCAAAGCACACGACGGTACTGACGGCATAGGCCACCAAAGATCCGCTGAGCGTTGGATAGTCGTGCAGGAAGCCGATCGCGAACGGCGCGGACAGCACGATCGCCAGGCCACCGACGATCTGCGCAACCTTCAGACCGAAGAATCCAAATACCATGAGCCCCAGCACCACTCCGATGCCGACAACGGCAACGATGTCGGAGAGAATCCCGAACATCCCATCCATCGGCACCCAACTGAATCGGACGGGCAAGAAGGCAGCAAGAGCCACCAGCACCGACACAGTGAAGGCCTTGTTGGTGACCTTTCCCCAATAGAAGCTCGCGATAACCGGGAACACCAGCGCGCCCCACAGCGCGCCGACGAACACCAACAGATCCAGAATGCTCAGTTGCAGACTTGCCAAGGAGATAGCCGCCGCCGTGGCAACAATCATCGTTACTCGGCCGATCAGCAGCATCCGTCGAGGGTTCGCATTAGCCTTGCCTGCGACAGCTTGGCCGTAAACGTCGGTCATCACGATGGACGAGAGCGCAGCAAGGTCCGAGTCCGCCGTCGATGACAGCGCGCCGATGATCATGACAAAGAAGACAGCCAGCAAAATTCCGGGCAGGTACGACGCGGCCATCTGCGGAATCAGGTTGTTGACGTCACCATCCATCGGCTCGATTCCGAGGTACAGCGCGAGAACACCCAGCATTCCGACGCCGATGACCGTTGCGCCGTATCCCACGGTTGCGGTGATGAAGGTGGGCTTGATCAGATCTTCGCGGACCGCGAACAGACGTTGGGCAATGGTCTGGTTGCCGATTGCGTAGGCAAGAACTGCCGCGATGTACGGCGCCCCCTGTTCGAAGAAGGCAACGCTCGAGAAGAAGTTGCCCTGCTCAGCGGTGAGGTTGCCTGCGCCGGATTCGAAGGCTGCCGGGAACCCCGCCGCAAAGAAGATAAACGGCACCAAAACCGCTACCGCACCGAGCATTCCGATCAGCTGAACGAAGTCGGTCAACACCGAAGCGCGGAAGCCCGACCACAGCGTGTACAGCAAAACGCCCAGCGCAACGATGAACACACCCTGGATGAAGTTGAACGGCGAAAGCAACGCGATCAGCAGACCACCAGCGATGAAGTTCGACATCAAACTGATGAGACTACCGACGATATTGGAGCCCGCGAGCATCAGCTGACTCGAGCGTCCGTGCCGCGCGTACATGACCTCAGCCAGCGTGTGGGCTTTCGGCGCTACATTGCGAATTCGCTGGCCAAACGGATAAATGAAGAGAATCATCAACGCGCCCCATAAACCGTAGTGAATGGGGCCGGAGATTCCGTAGGTGTAGCCAGAAGTGGCGGATGCGTACATCGACGACGCCCAAATCCAGGTGGCCGTCATACTCGCGGCCGAAACACCAAATCCTAACTTGTTTCCGGCGGTCATAAAACCGTCGGCATTTTCCTGCTTCTTACCAATACGAAGAGAAATCAGAAAAGTTCCACCATAAAAAGCAACAAGCAGTGAAACAATTACCAATGTACTGAACTGGACCATGTCGGACCCCGTCACATGCCACATCCTTCGCACATAATCGGCAGAACAAAGCACAAAACCCCTGTTCAGGATCTTTGCGCTTCGTTTCTGCACGCCCTAGGAGCGACCGCCATACCAACACCGGTCACATATTCAATTGACTAGCAACACGCACTTCGTCTTTTCGGAAACCCAACCTCCACAAAATAAATCTTCTGCGCAAGCTTTTGGCTCGACCACGCAATTCAACAACTGAGAATCGACCATAGCATGATGGCAATTTCGAACAAAAACTCCAATATTTTCCCACCCGAAAAGATTCATGATTCCGCAGCAGAAAAATCGTGCGCTTCCAGCGCATATAACAACTCCGCATCGATTGAAATCGATGCTCGATTCGAGCGCTCAGCTACTTCGACAGCACCATCCTGGCAAACCGTCGGCCCCACTCGGGATCGGCGGAAACATGCTCGTCCAGCGGATTGGAGACAATCGCCCCGATCATTCGCAGGTACACGAGAGTGTCTCGCACCATCCACGTCCAATCGTCATCTCCGAGTCGTGTTCCGTCTGTTGTCGACCAACCCAATGCCGTGAGGCCTTCGATCATGACTTCACTACGTTCGGACTCCGACAAGCCGGCAGCCAACGTAAGGAACAGAATTCGGCCGGCTTCCTGCCCCAACTCGCCCTTTCCCAACGGCATGGCCGTCACGATGTGACGCCACAGCTCGCCTTCATATGCAAGCACTGACGCGCCGAGTCGAGTCAGAATCAATGTGCCTCGGAGTCTCCGGACAAATCTCAGTGTCTTTGCGGCTTCAACGAGTACTGCTAATTGCGAGCCGCTCCCTGCCGTGACACCGATCCACTCACTGTCCCAATCGAGTTCGTCTCGGGCAGACGCAACAAGGTCGGGAGGCAGTGACCCGAACGCCGTCAAAACAATCCCACCACCTCGCGCGGAGTTCAGCAGCCACAGCAGTTGACGGGTTGCTCCTTCACGCATCACCTCGAAGTAGTTGTCGTATCCGCCACGAAGCTCCGATTTGGCAACTGCGGCAAACAGTTTCGGTGCGGAATGAACCGACAGGCGGCGCAAGAACTTCTCGAACAACGAGCTTCCCACAGGTGGTGACTTATGCAGTGCCACTGCAATGGTGACCGCTGCATTGGACTCTGCGGGAACAAAACGTTCGGGATCGAACAGTCCATTACTCGCCTGCCCGTTCAGGAACTCGCGATACCCGATCGGACCGCCAGAATCCTCCGGCGGGCACGCCCTCGCACCGTCAAGACAAGATGGCTCAGAAATCGGCTGGTCTTCGACAATCTGCTCGAGAACCAACGTGTGACTCCACCTTGCGCGGGCGTTGTACTCATAACGGACGTACTCCCCGACCGCGGTAACTGCCTCGTCGATCCGGACTTCGTCCTCACCAAACTCGTCTTCCTGGTATCCGTCGCGCTCGATCACCTCTGGCGCGATATACCGATCTGGGCCATTGTCCGTTGAATGATGGACACTCACCCACTGATGAGCGTGTTGATCTCCCCATCCCATCACCGCCTGCACAATCGAATGAAGCTGGTCCAGTTCGATATTCGACGGAACCGAAAACCGTCTCCAAATAGGCGGCGTGATGCAATCGATTTCGATCCGCATGACAAAGTCCGCCGCCGCCGGCCGTCGACGCTGATTCCGCATCTGCCTCGGTGTAAGGACCTTCATCTGGCTTTGCGCCGCTTGATATGCAGGTACCAAACGCAGATGTGAAGCTCGCCGAACTCGCTGACCCGTCATGTATGGAGGCTAGATCTACCTACCGACAGCCGAGATACTCACTGCCACAAGGTTGCCCGATCTGTCGGGGCTCGCATCTCGTCGCTGGCCGGCTGTCAAGTCCAGATCAACGCGGACGTACCCAGGCATCTTTAATCATCCACTGCGCGGACAATAGTGTGCGCCGATTACCGTAGACCTGACAGCTACCGCACGAAAACAGTGCCCAGCGCCTGCTCGGACTGGCACAGAACATGAGGATCCATGAGCGACCACGACACGACCGCCGACCAGCCCCTCCATATCAACGGCGCAATTGCCTTGGTGACGGACGAGCGCGACGAGTTGGTTCGCCTGTGCGTCCAGACCCTCGCCGAACTACTGGGTAGTGAGCCTGCCACCGATGACGATGGCGACATCGTCGTACCGGTTCACGGATTTGTCGTCTACGTGACCGTCGCCGACGACGGACCCCAGATCAACGTCTGGTCCTCGGTCCTTACCGGCCTCGGCAATCCCTCGCACGCTGCGACTCGACTCATCGAACTCGCGCAGGAATGGCCGCGCCTCCGTTTCGCCTTCAGCGGCGACCACCTGCTGGTCTCCACGATGCTCGACGCGGACCCCTTCGCCCCGCAGCATCTGCTGAACTTGATCGACGAGGTTCACGACTTCACTCACGAACTCGACGACGATTTTGCTGAATCCTTCGGCGGAGCCCTCGACTGCGACCCGGATGACGACAGCTACGCCGGAGACTGCAATCCCGGCGGTTGCGGCGGAGACTGCGACTGCGATTGCGGCGATGACGCAGACGGCGAGCTTGGCCTCACGGCAGGCGCGTCAACCACCAAGTAGTCGATCACCCTTCGTAGAGATGCACGCGAGCTTCGAATTATGCCGCGTGCGTGCATCTCTGTCCCGAAATACGTTGCAAAGTCACGGTTTCCGCAACATCAGGCATGCATCCGCACCCGGCCAGTCAACCGCATGCCCAGGGGCGAAAGTTGAGTTGAACCTCCTCAGCCTCATGACCTCCTGCAGCACTCTGACTCCGCGTAGGCAGGTTTCTCAACTATCTGTGAGCACATACAGCGAACCGTGTTTGCTGGACATTGTTGACTCGATTGAGGTGGCGAGCGCGTTGTCCTTTATGAGGATCCCGAACTCGATGTTGCGATTCTCCGCGTTGTAGGAAAAATTCGCGCTGGTCAGCAGAACGATCTCGTGATCGACGACGACGAACTTGGCGTGGCTCACGATCGAACGACCGCCACCGAGCTGCGCTGATCTATAGACCGTCGCCAGCGGCAGTTGAGCTTTCACTTTGCCCGATTCACCCTTTTCAGTATCGACATACACACAAACGGTGACACCCGGTTGTTCAGAGGCGAGCCTGAGCGCGTGCCACATGTTGGAGTTCTTCGTGAAGTTGTACGTCGCGCACGTTACGGAAATCCGCGCTCCAGACACAAGACGATAGAACTCGCTGGTCAGATGGCCGACAGTGGCCTCATTGCCCGGCATCGTCCACACCGGGATGAGTTCGCGGTGCACCGTCTTCGCTCCCGCGACCGCGCGCAGCACCGCAACTGACAAAGCGGGTTCCGCGTGCCCGAGTCCGGCTCGTGCCAGCAAGTTCGCAACATGCTCACGGCGGCTGGCGTTGATCGACCTCAGCGCGTGGGCGGTGTGATCACCGATTTCGAGGAGTGCTGCAAGCCCCACGGCTTCGTTCGCGGTGAGGTATTCGCCGAGTGACCCGAATGGATCAGACGGCATCGATGCTCCCGAAGAACCCTGGCACCGACTCGCCCGAGGCCGCCGGGAGATCCAGCAGGAACCGCCGATCAAGAAATCGGTTGGCCTTCTCACACGAAGTCTCTGATGCAAACGAGCAGCAGTGGCATGCAGCGCCGTGGAGGAAATCCTCCGGGTCGCGCGGGGTCCGTGTGGCACAAACCGGGTCCGAGGAGCACCGCAATGCGCGGCGCAGCGCCGACACCATCAGGTTATGGAGCCGGGCCGGCTCGGAGAGTGCCACCAGCCCGCCGAGAGTGCCCTCGCTGTCGGAAGCGGTGGTGCAAATCAACAGTCCTGCCGCCGCCTCGCGCTGCGGGGTTGCGGTCCATCCGTAGATACGCTCGCTGAGACTGGCAGCACCGTAACCACACGACATCGCCATCTCACGGATCAGGACATGCGAGAGGGTGTGGAGCAACCAGTAGCGCGGAGCCGGCAACCGGGTATCAGGGTCGACCTGCTTGGCAGTCTCGGAGAAACGCCGCTGAAAGTTACGCCTGTGCGCATCCTGGTGCGCGTCCCAGAGTCGCGATCCACGAATATTGTTCTCCCACTCGGAGACTGCATCGAGGTCGAGCTGGAGGAAGACACCCTCACCGCGGTCCTCGGTGGCCGGCACCCACGTGGGACGACCACTGCGGGTGAGCTTGACGAGACGGCTGGCGAGATCGTTGACGCGATCCATCTCGTCGAGTCGCGTGAACCCGAGTACCGCATTGACCTTCTTCATCTGGTTGACCGCGACGACGCGGCTGACCTTCGGATGGAACCCGGGCGCGCGCTGCATCTCGGTCACCATCAGACCACTGGAGTTCGGCTGCTGCGGGAACAGCGCCGGCTTCTGCAAGTACCGCCATTCCGGTACAAGCAGCTCGACCGGGTCCCAAGCCGCCAGCTTTTCCTGCCGATCCTCCTCCGAGTCGGCAGGAGCGAGTACATCGGCGATGGCCGTCGAAAGGTCATCGTCGGTGACACTCGACATGTCGATGCCTTTGGCTCCGGCCAGGGCCCGGATCACGGCGATCTGGTCCCCGAACTGCTTGACCTGATCGAGGCCCAGCTCGACGCGAAGCTTGTCGGCAAGGGCCTTCTTCTCTTCGGCTTCGGTGCGGGGCATGACAATGATCGACTGTGTGGACGCGAACCATAGATTCGATGCGCCCATCATGATGAGCGCCGGGCGGGCTCCACAGTTACTGTCGAACGCCCCGAGATGCGGGTGCCGACCGCGGCACTTCTCCGGAAGTTTTTCGCGCCCAACCGTTCCCTGTGCCTCGGCCATGCCGCGAGTGGATCCACACGAAGCGCAAGCGATGATCGACCCGACGCTCTGGCCGACGTTGGCGTCACGCATCTTCAGATCGGGCAGCTCCGCCTTGGGACACTGGCGACCACGGTGCACCCACAACGTGTAGGGGAACTCGTCGAGGTGTCCGTTCGTGCATGTCAGCAGATGCTGCGCCGGGACGGCGGGGCTTTCGCGTTTACGGGCAGGTGCTCCGGGCCGCGGTCGACCCCGACCTGGGCAACTCTTGTGAGTGAACTGTGCGAGGTCTGGCCGGAACGGATGGGTGTTGGTGTAACTGAACCGCGGCAACGGACCTAGATAGTCGCAGCCAGTACAGCGAAACCATTGCGGGAACACCCGGGCGGGAATGCCGAGGTCGGACCCCTCCTTGGACATCGCGCCCTGTTTGGCCTGCCACGGGTAGGGCCGCAGTGCGTCGACCTGGGGACCTAGATGCAGTCGGACCACGCTGACCAGCCGCGGTTCGAGGATGCTCGGGATGTGCTCGCGACGCTTCCAGATTGGCCCCCAATCGTCGAGTCCCGCCGGCATGACGGCGAAACCGGGTAGATCCATGATCGCGCCGGGACCGTACGTGTAGAGCAACGACGAGGGGCGGGCCGAGCCGACCTTGGCGCGGTTCTTGACCAGACCCTCCTCCGCGTCTGCGAGCGGGTCGAGGACATCGGAGGCATCGTGCAGCATCTCGACGGGAAGTTCCGACTCAGTGGCAGTGGTGTCAGTCATCAGTTGTCCTCCCCGGACGGCAGAACCCACGTCGGTGCATCGTCAGGTGTTCGGGCGAACAGCCGATCCGGGATCGGGCTGACCAGCAGGTTGATCTCCGGCTGTACCTCGCGCATTGAGTTCGCGATGATGAACGGCGCCTCCGTCGAACTGCCCGCTGACGCCTTCGCATTTTCCGGGCTGATGATCAACGGTAGGTACTTGTCACCCTCGCCGGTGCGCTCGTAGACGAGAGTTTTGCTCATCAGGGCCGCACGCTTGGCGCGTTCGGTCCACCGGTCGAGCCGATTGACCAGCAAGTCATTGGCATGCTTGGTCGCTGCGTCGCTCTGCGCGGCGGCGGCGATGCGTTTCTTGAGCTGCTCGACCATTGCCTCGACCGCGGAACGTTCGTCCTTGATTCGCCATGCGCCGCGCTCCTGCGAGAGCCCGTCGGGTTGCACGGCCTGCATAACCCGGGCAACGCTGACCAGTAGACCGTCGATCCCCCGGGCGAGCGAGGTAGGTGAGTACGGCGTGACCGACAACGCTTCGACCTGGGCGTAGAAGGTTTCGTGATAGTGCCGGAACTGTTCGAAGTGCGCGAGGTCGCGCGGTCGCGCCCAGTTTCCCAGGGAAACAACAAGACCCGGACGATCGGAAGGGTCACGCCCTACGCGGGAGGATGCCTGGATGTATTCGGCTGTGTTCTTCGGTTGTCCGACCACCAGCATCAGACCCAGCCGCTGGACGTCGACTCCGACCTGAAGCATCGACGTTGCGAGCACTACGTCGAATGGCATCTCGCTGCGGGCGGACATTTTCTTTCCGTTGTCCTGCTTGGCTATTCGTGCCCGAAACGCCTCGGTGGTGTCGTGGTCGGGATCGAACTCCAGACCGAGTCGGTCGAGGGTGCGGCCGATTTCGGCTGACGCGATGCGTGAGGTCAATTCGCCGATGTTGAGCAGCCCGAACGATGTTCCGAGCCGTGAGGGGAATCCGGAGTCTTTGCGGGGACGCTTGACTCGGCTCTGGACGTCGTCGGCCATGTAGCGCGCCATGCCGGCCAGCTCACGAGTGGCATTGAAGTAGCCGACCAGCGTCATGTAGGGATCTGCCGCGGCCCCAGCATGATCGAAGAGCAATTGACCGGAAGACAGCAAGACCTCCGCAACGCGAATCTCCGCGCTGGAGAGGCGCACGCCCTGCGCGCTCACCCCGACGTAGCGGCGCCCTGGGTTCGCCTTGTCGATCGGAATCTCTTGGGAGAAGTACGTGTCCGCGACGTCGAGGACCTGGGGTGGGAAGATCTCGACCTGCCGGCCGTACAACCCCCGTACCTGTTCCTGGGCGTTACGCACCGTTGCGGTCGATGCAACGATCAGCGGCTTGACGGGCCTGCTGTCTTTGGTCTCCCATGAGCACAGGGTCTCGACCGCAACCTCGAACAAGCCGACCGAGGTCCCCAGCGCGCCGGTGATGAGATGGAGTTCGTCCTGGATGATCAGGTCGGGTGGCCGCAAGCGATTCACCGGCCGAACCGTCGCAGCGGGATGACCGCTCTTGCTCGCCGGGTGTGTCGTGGTGATGTCGCACTTGGAGTAGTCCGAGTGCACGTACCCGTGCCGTCCGCACCGGCGAGCGACGTACCCGAACAGCGCGGCAGCTTCGCCTTCGCGGGCGAGACGCGCGAACTTGTCGACGGTGGCAATCACGAACGCCGGTGTCAGCCGGTAGATTTCCTCATCCACGGTAAGCACCGGGAGTCCCTCGGACGCCGCGCCACCCTTGGAGAACGGGCACCGAGCCAGCTCATCACCGCAATACACGTAGATACGGCGCATGGTGGCATCGGCCTTGACCTGCGCTGCCCCGATCGGGGTGCCGCACCACGGGCACCGCTGAATCTGGAGCACTGTCAATCGATGCGAGCCGTACTCGTTGGCCTTGGTGAGCTGCTCGTCGGCTTCCTCGAACCGCTTGGGGCTGACGTCTGTTCCGACCCACAGGCCGATCCGGAACGGTTCGACACCCCAAGTGGTTTCGTCTTCGATCCGGGCGAGCTCCGCCGCACACATCAGGGCAGTCGCACGCTGGAACTGCTGGGCGGTCAGGAGCCTGAGCGTGTAGCGCATCAGAACTGCAACCCCGTCGCGGCCATCCAAAGGTCCGTCGCCGGACTCGATGACGCCTTGCCTGCGGCGAATCGCGAAGGTGTACGCAGCGAGGCCGAGATAGGCCTCGGTTTTACCACCGCCGGTCGGGAAGAACAGCAACTCCACCCGCGCATGATGTTCGGCGCTGCGCAGTTGCTCGGCAGGGTCAGTCAGCGCACCGAGCTGCATCAGGATGAATGCCAGCTGGAATGGGCGCCATGATGCCGCTCCAGCACCTCGGGCGGCAACTTCGGCCTGTGCATGTTCGATGGTCATGGTGCCGTCCGCGGCTCGTGCTGCTGCTACCTGAGAAGCGATCCGCTGATCGCGCATCGCGCGGTTCATGAACTGGAAGCACTGCAGCGCTTCGGGATCGGTCGCGACGTGCTCAAGGCCCGCAGCTAACCGTTTATGTGCCTGTTGGGCCTCCAAGAGCGCGAGTTCTGCGGTCTCCTTCAAGTGGTCGGGTAGATCGTGGGCAGCGTCCTCTTGGCTGCTAATCCAAGCGGCATACCCCTTCACCAGTGGCTCCAGTCCGGCGCGAAGTGCGTCAGGCGTAACGGATGAAAGCGCGTCCATGGACAGCATCGCGTCTTTCACAGATCGCGCGCGTGTCTGGGGCGTCTCTCCAACAGGGAGCCAGGTTGTGGATACCTCGGTCGCGCGACGTGCGCCGTCCTTTGCCACCCAGTCGACCGAACAGGTTCGTCCTATCGCGAACTCCAGGCGGTTTCGGTACTGGAGGTTCAGGCGGCGCACTTCGTCGTCGTGCTCGGGCCAGTAGTGTTCCATTACATCTCGGACCGGCAGGAACACCTCCGCTCCGCCCGCATGAATGCTGATTTTGGTCTGGAACATCCACATGTTCATCGGGATGGGCATGGGGGTTTCGCGATCGTTGCACAGTGCGATTTCCACCAGCACACGCCCGAATTCGGGGTCGTCGTACCGGTCCACGCGCAGGCAGATGGAGTCTCGCAACGGGATCCCAGTGGTCTGGCCGGGTGTGAGGTCAGCGAGCCTGATCGTGCGCGGTTCCTCCACCGGTGTGCGCTGGAAGTCGCGGATCGGCCGTCCAGCCTTGGTCGTCCTCTCGGTTTCGACCGATTCGTACATTCCCCATGACGAGGTGACGGTGAACGACTCGAGGTTCGACGGTACCTGGAACCGCAGCCCCATCGACGCGGGGATCATCAACCCCTGCTTGGGAGTTCGATCCTCGGTGTCGTCGTCCTCGGAATCAGCTTCCGTTTCGTCAGCCGCGTGGGCGGGCACCCCGCGCTGCTCAAACTGGGCGTCGCCGTCGGTGCGCGCCTCGACAAGGTCGCCTCTTTCCGCCGATCCCCCAGTGTCGTCGCTAGCGATGGTGGCACCGGTGAGCTTGACCGGCGCGATGTGGCCAACAAGGTACTGCGTCCGAGGACTGAACGGCAGAATCTCTTCCGGACCATGAATTGGCCCGAGAAGTTCGCGATCCAAGATGTCCACGAGGTTCTCTCGCACATTGAACGATGTGCCGTCAGGTTCGTAATTCAACCGGTAGATGTCCGAGGCTGCGGCATACCCAGGAATATTCATGAAAACAGGGTCTCCGACTCTTCCGATACACGCTTAGATGCACGCCTCTTCCCAGTTGATTTTATCTTTTCTTCTTTAGCGGCCTGAGTACCATTTTCTACTAGTAGGCGACGGCACATCTCTGCTCGTTGAACTGAACTACATGTAAACCGCCGCACATCGGCAAGTTTAAAGAAGCCGTGTTCGATTGATAAATCGTTCCAACCATAGCTTCGGCACACAGCGTGGTCGAGCTCCCGTTGGGCATTTCTAAAGTCGACCACCACCGGTTCGTTTACAGCGGGATCATCGACCAGATTGTACAATCGAGTTACTGATATCAGTTCAGCCAGTGCGCGGTCTCGCGCGGACGAAAAACGGAGGGATGCATCCAGCAAGGTGTCATCTATGGATGGAGGAAGTGGAAATGTTCGAAGGCACCGCGAGACGATATAACAACTCGTACTTCCGCGACTGGTTCGAGTTCGTTCAAACCATGCCGCATGCACAGTCGACGAGAGAATGCCGAGGATTAACGGCGAATCAGTAGCGATAATTACTACTTTGTCCGAATATATCGATTCGTGATCAGATGCGAATACGAAAACAGGGACTCGCGTATCACGCGCGATCACAATGAACCGATCTAATTGCTGAGTGGCTGATATTAAGCGGTCACGTTTGTCCCAGAACGCCCAATACCTGCGTTCGTGAATTTGGCTCGTTATCGCATCGCGTAATGGTTTGACTGTACGCTGCAGGTGTTTCGCGAGTGCTGGCATCTCTGATACTAGAGCCGTTTCGTCTTTAAATCTGCCCGCATCAATAGCTACTCGACCGGATGAGGAGCCCGAAAGGAGTGACTGACCGTTCACAAATGGTCGTAATGCTTGCAGTTCCTGATCGTTAAGGGTACTTATCATCGGATCGTCGGCGTCAAGCACAAACCCCTCTCCGTACAGGCCGATTCCTTTTCCGGCAAGGAACGGCAGGGTTAGGGCAAGTGCCGTCGATATGTCGGCTTCTCTGCCATCGGCGAGCGAGGGCGAGATCGAAGGTACGCCGGCCCCGTCCAGATTTACAGGCAAATCTCGATTTCTAAAGTTTCCTTTGCTCGCCCATATGATTGCGGCTCCTGTGGAAGCTTTTCCAGGCCATCGGAATTCTGATACCGCACGGTATATTTGTCCTTCATCAGCCAAAATTTGATTGCTCATCATTGCCGTGTCGCCCTGGCTTACTCGATCGGTCGCTATGAGACCGAGCGATCCGCCATCATTAATCAATGCCCACGCCCGCCGGATGAAGTGCGCGACAAGGTCAGCTGCTCCTCGCTGTCCTCGAAGATCAAGCTTGATCCAGCTCTCAATGTTTGGACCGTATGCGGTAGCAATCTTCTTGCCGGCTAGGAATGGCGGATTTCCAATGACCGCATCGAATCCACCGCGTTCGACGGTAACGTCCGGCGCCGCAAGCACCCAGTGAAGTGGCCGCCACAGCTCGTAATCGGTCTGAACGCTGGGAGTCAGCCCGCGACGTATGATCGAATCGAGCTGTTCTGTGTGCCGTAATCCTGTCCCGTTCGTTGGATAAACGCAACGCACGGCCTCCCTCAAGTTCTCGTACGCCTCATCTAGCGGCTTTCCTGCCTTTCCTCCGAATAAAAGGCCGGCCGCGATAACTCCGTCCGAGATCTTGCTCAATTTCCCGGTTACCTCATTTAGCTGCGTAAGTTGGCGCCGCTTGGTGGTGGCGCTTTGCGTGGGATCGTCGTCATCTACAACTGTCGCGAGATTTCGTCTCAGATCTACCGCCTTGCGGAGAATATCGTCGATATCCACGTCGAACATGTCGAACACTCGTTGAGTCGACGCTTGACTCGGATCAATGTGCAACTGGCGGATCTGCTCAAGTCTTGTGAGTCCGAGCAGCGAGTTACCGATGAAAACCTTGTCGTCGACGAAGGAGAACGGCAGGTTGCGGTCTAGGGAGACCAACCACAGCGAGAGCTTGCACATCTCCACGGCCATGTCATTGATATCCGCACCGTAAAGGCAGTTCGCTACAACATTGCGAATGGCCCGAATGTAAAGATCGTTCCGCTGGCTATTGGCAGAGTCCTCACTGATCCACGCCTCTACGACGCGGTCCGCAAGGTAGCGGGCAGCAGCCACCAAGAATGCGCCTGATCCGCAGGCTATGTCTACGACCTTGAGATCGAGAAGCTCATCGGAAAACTTCAGTTTCCACGCCGACTCCGCAGCTGTCTGGTGCGGACCCGGTGAGTAGCATAGCGGCTGAAGAGCGTGGAGGACGACCTCTTCAGCGAGAGATTTTGGCGTGTAGTGAGCGCCCGCGTTCTTCCGTGACGGGGTTTCTTTGACTAGTAGCCCACCAGCAAGCACGACGAACGGATGCTTGCGCAAATCTGAGCGTACGAGCCCCAGCCAGGGCCGAACACGCTCGCGAAGAGCCTGGTTGTCGCCCATTGCCTGGGCGAGGGCGCTCACTACGCTCGGGTCCACCGACGCGATCATCGCCTTGGCAATGGCGGCTGTGGAAGGCAGAGTTGCTGACGGCTGATCCTCCGCTACCCACTCGCGGATCGCGGTCGCCAGTTTCTTCGGGTCTGGGTTGGCGCCGGACAGCTCTTCGAGCTTTGACAGCGGAATTTCCGGTGCCTCACCGGTCTTGCCGAGCAGTCCCACATGCACCTCGTCAACGGTTGCGCATGTGTAGCCGAGTAGGCCTTCGTATATATAACCAATCTGCTCAACATCGATGTCGCGGAATGAGATCTGGCGCGCCTCACCACCCTTAAGTACAGCCAACTGCACCGAGCGCAACACATGCAGCATGACGCGATCAGTTACGGTAATCGCGAGGGTTCCTTGCTCGTTGAGGGCGGTCAGGAATGGAAACCGCGCCGGGTCGAATAGCGATCCACCGTACGCCGGCATCCGCATACTTTCGAATGAGGCTCCGCTGTAAAGAGCTGAGCTTGTGGCAAGCAGGCGGTGCCACGTCAAAGACATCGCGTCGAGCGCTTCTTCGCTCTCCTCGCTCTCACGCGCAACGAGTCGGGCCAGATCACGAGAGATGCCGTACCCCTGCTCGAACAACTCTCCCGTCGGGAGTAGACCGCGTTCCTCCGCGAACAAGAGGAATACGACGCGCATCATGACGGTGACGGCAGCCTCGTAGGTGTCATGCGTACGAGCAGGGAGTGGATCGGGTAGACCTCGTCGGCGGGCGTCGGCGGCCGACTCCGAGAACGACTGGATAAGGAGTTCGACAGCGCTGCGCACCTGCCCGCCAAGCGCCTCGGTGATTTCCTCTGCTGCGGCCACCGACTCTTCGAACAGCACCGGCAGTCGTTCGGAAGGCTCACCGCCAATGATGTGCTGCCGACCGATCAGAGTGAGGAAGGCATCCCGCGTACGCGGCTCCTCGACCCAGGTCAGTGCGTCGACGATGCCGGAGGCGGCCATGCTGCCTTCGCGTGCGAAGACCAGGCCCCACCAACGTCCGTCGGTAACGATACCGATCTCGCTCTTGTTCTCACGCAACAACACTTCGAGGCGATCAACAGGAGTCGCGGCCCACACGTCGCTCGGCGTCTGCCGCAGCGAGTCGACCGGGTCGACGACATGTACCAACGCACCGATGCCGTCGGCGCCCCGAAGTGCCGCCTGCGCAGTTACGGTGACAATGCGGTTCGGCGACTGTGCCTGCACGGCGGGAACTTCGCCCCAGGACAGCGATTCGGCCCACCCTGCGACCTCACACAAGACTGTCTCGATCCACACATCACGGGCGGTGCGGTAGGAATCGAGCGTCACCTCGTAGTCAAGGGCTCGGTCGAGTGCCTCCCACGCCGATTCGAAGCTCTTCCGGGCATCGACGAGCACGCCGAAGCGGTCCGGGTGATTCTTCCGGAAGTCGGGGATGCCATTAGGCCACACCCTCTTCAGCGGCGGGATCGCGAGGAATGGCCCCTCGGTGTCGACGAGTTCGAGCCATCCTCGGTGCAGGTCGGCAGCATTGGTTGTCGGCGCGTTGCGCCGAGTCTGGCGTGCCATCAGTCCATCCATCTTTCAGCATCGGTGCGGGTCAGCGCGAATACCACCGCAGCAGCGGTGGTATGAGGTTTCACGTCCGCATACCGGTCGGTGATCGCGGCGATCTCGCGTGCTTCCTCGTCGTCCAATTCATCAAGGCGGCGGCTCATCGCCTCGATGTCACGGCGACGCTGACGCTGCTGGTCATCGGACCAGAGCATCATCTGTGCCTCTTCGTCGTCAGTCCCGAACGCCCTGAGTGAGTCGTGAAGATTAGTGCGGAAGGCCGCGAAGATCTCGCGTGCGCGCTGCACATCCGCACTTTGACGCTTCGCAAGCTGCTCCATGACCAAGTCGTGGCGCCGGGCCGCGCGAGCTTGCATCGACTCTTCCAGCCTCGCGCGGAGCGGAGCATCGGGGACATTCCACATGTCGCACAACTGGTCGCGGACCTTATCGTCCGCGAGCTCGAGATTGTCGCCGTCGAGCGCCTTGTCTAGCGCGGCCTCGGCTTTCTCCTCAGCCATTGCACGGCGACCGGTCAGACGTACGCCTGCAAGGAAGACCTCCTCATGCAGGCGTAGGCCACCACGACCGACAAGGACCATGCGGGTGACCGCCGCGACGAACGACTCGGGCAGATCGTCGACCACCACAGCGGTGACGCGATTGAGGGGCGAGTCAACGCTCCACAATGACCGGCGCAGCAGGCGTTGCGACTTCTGCACGATCGGATGCCCTAGGTGGACGTACACCAGGTCGCTGCGATCTTTGCCGTAGTGATCTTTGGCAGCTACAGGGTCGAACGTGATCGGGCGCAAGACACCTGGCCGTAGTCGTGTGTCGAGTCCGTTGAGCGTGTCATGCCATCCAGAGGTCAGTGTGGGGACATCGAAGACCTCGGCGTCGGTATCCTGGGCGAAATCACGATTGAGAACAAGCGCCGATTGGTGGTTGATTCGCAGGGCGGTGTCGACCACGCGTCGCAGGTTCGCCGGGTCCAGGTGCATCTCGGTGCGCGAAGCGTCGAAGCCCTGCTCGAGTTGCGTAAGTCGCGCGTTAAGTTCCATGCCGCCGGCAAGAGCGCTGTTGATGACCTCGTTCGGGTCGACGCCCTTAGCTTTTGTCCGGGTCGGCATCCGTCGGGCGAAGTGATTCTGAATCTCTCCACCGATCACCTCGTTGACCGAGCCGAGATCCTGTTCGACGTTCGCCACTTTCTTCGCGATTCGTGCCATGAAACCCGCGTCGGCAGTATAGGTGGATGAATCGGCGTCGGGTAGGAAGTGAAAGACCTGTGGTTCTTCGGTCTGCCCGTACCTGTCGATGCGGCCGATCCGCTGTTCCAGACGTGAGGGGTTGAACGGGATGTCGAAGTTCACCAGCCGATGGCAGTACGTCTGAAGGTCGATGCCTTCGCCAGCAGCATCCGTCGCCAGCAATACGCGAACCGGCTCGTTCAACGGGTCCTCGGTGAACTGGGAGCGGATGTACTCACGATCCTCGGTCTTAGTGGAGCCCTGGATCACCGCGAGCACGTCGGCGTATCCACGCTGCGTCAGTACACGAGTGAGCCAGTCGACGGTGTGGGCATATTCGGTAAAGATGACGACGCGCTCGGTGGTCCAGTGCTTGCCGTCCGGACGGCAGACGGCGTCGAGCAACTTCAGCAGCTCGTCGAGGCGGGAATCTGCTCGGCTTTCGAAGCCCAGACCCCATTCTGTAAGTATCTGCAGTTGGCCGGGCTCGGCGGCACTGAGTGGGTCGGAACCCTTCGACTCGCGGAGCCGGTCGGCCTCGTCCTGATCCAAGAGGCCCTCTTCCTCATCGGACTGGCCTTCGCCGAAGATGTCGTCGTAGTCGTCCTCAGAAAGTCCTCGCCCGGCTCTGGAGCCCAGGTAGTGGCTTAGCGTCATGCCGAATGCGAAAGGGCTGGACAGGAAACGCTTCTTAAGGAGCATCGTGACGATGTCACCACCGGGCTTGGTGCCGTTGAGCTTTGCGCTCTTGGTGACGATCTCGTCGAGCAGTGCGAACATCTCCTGCTCGTCTGCCCTCGGCATGAACGGCACTGCGCTCACCTTGCGCTGTCTAAACCCCTTCCCAACTAGATCGCGCTTGAGTCGCCGCACGGTGACGTCCTTGAGTGCTTTGGAATCGAGCAGCGCGCCGCGCGAGAACCGACGGGGGTCGATCATCTCCAGGAGTGCTGTGAACGATTCCGGATGCCCGTTGTGCGGGGTGGCACTGAGAAACAGGCGGTGCTCACACTTGTCTGCCAATTGCCGGACCGCGACTGTCCGTTGTGTGTCGACGGAGTATCCACGCCCACCTGCTACCACTGAAGGGCCTGATGGTGCAACGTGATGAGCCTCGTCGACGACGAGAAGGTCGAAGGCGAACCTCTTGCCGGACTTCGGGTTACCGGCCTGTGCGTACACGTCACGGAGCAGGCGTTGTGCACGAACCTGAGGCAGCCACGCCATGCTCACGATTACCCGGGTAAACATCAGGAACGGATTGGCATGCAACCCGTGCGTCCGACGGATCTGAGCCATCAGCTCACTGTTCACGATTGTGAACCCCAGACCGAATTTGTCGCGCATCTCGTCCTGCCACTTCAGCGACAAACTCGGCGGACACACGATCACCGCAGTGCGTGCCCGATGCCGCAGGAGCAACTCCTGGATCACCAGACCAGCCTCGATCGTCTTACCCAGACCCACGTCGTCGGCGAGCAGAAGGTTCGTGCGCGGAGCCCCGAGCGCGCGGCGCAGCGGTTCGAGCTGGTAGGCCTCGATGTTGACTCCCGACCAGAACGGCGCCTGATAGCGGTTCGGGTCGGCCGACGTTACCGCCCCCCAACGCATCGCGTCGACGAAACCCGCGAGCGTGGTCGGGTCGTCGAACGACTCCGTAGAAATGCGGTCCGGCAACCCCTGCGCCGGGGTGACCGTGTGGCCGACCTCAAGTTCCCACACCACGCTCAGTTGCTCACCGAGCCGGTCTTCGTCCAACGACTGAAGCTCGACCACATGATTGAGTTGAGCGATCGCATCGTCCGCTGAACTACGCGGAAGGCCCTGCGCCTGAACACTGGCGACGGCCCACGTCGAACCGCGCACCTCTACGACTTGCCCGTGTTCCGGCAACCGCGGACCACCAATCGCAACTGCCTCCGTCAACGCCCCTCCTCATTCGCAATCATCGTTTGGTTCCGCTCTATGTTGTTTCAGGTTCCGATGTCGACCGGCCGGGCCTTCACTCTCCGGAGTGAGATCACTCTATGCGTCGGCCTGTTGCCAGTGCTCCATTGGCATAGCGCGCCGTCAGACCGGGGCAACCCGCACCCCAATTCAACGACAACGAATCACGGTGATCTGCTGTAGAAAACACCGAAAATGCCACACGAACAAACCTTCGCCTCAGCTAGATAAGTCCGCGATTCTCGCGCAGATATCAGCAGTTGACTGGTCGTCTTTTAACATCTCTTGTTGTGATCCCACGTACTAAGTACTTCTGACAAAAGCTCCTGGACCAAATTCCTTTGAGTCGGTCAGCACTGAACTGGCCAACGACCACGAGACTTGAGACACAAAAGTTTCGTTTCAATGAAGGCAATCTCGACCCGAGTCATCGAGCACCTCGTTACCCCCATTCCATTTCTACTGACACTATGACC
Organism: Rhodococcus sp. 5A-K4; assembly: GCF_046097995.1. NCBI lineage: Bacteria > Bacillati > Actinomycetota > Actinomycetes > Mycobacteriales > Nocardiaceae > Rhodococcus > Rhodococcus sp. 5A-K4. The sequence goes on along the minus strand of NZ_JBJURM010000031.1, from coordinate 2,241 downwards.
AGCACCTATCGCTCGTCACTAACGGTGAGCGTAGAGTTATTGGCCGCATGCATTCGCGAGTGAACTCATAATGAGCATCGACGAAGGCGCCTTTTCTTATCATCGGGATATCATGACCATCTGCGCTGTGATGAACAGACCAGCGAAAGGCAGCAAAGAGCCTAAAGCCGTCTTTGACTAGTCATTCCGCGCGCGAACCGACTTCGATTTCATCGTCTGCCGCTGCTCGCAGCTGTTCAAGATCTGCGGTCGACAGCCGCTGTGTGGGGTCAGCCTTGCCAGCTGCACTGAAACGCAGCCCCTCCTGTTCCAGTACTTTACGGGGATCATCGGTGCGTTCGGGCTCCAACCATCGAAATCCTTCCGATACCTGCCCTTGCACGTTCAGAACGCGGTGAGCTTTTGGCGCAGGTGAGGTCGCGATACGGCTACCAACAGCTTGCGGGCCGGTTCCGATGGCCTTGGCCAGATCTCCGTAGGTTGTCCATCGGCCTGCCGGCAACAGAGCCAACAGCTGATTGAGCGAGTGCCACAGCGGGCTATCCTCAGGGCTTGCTTTGCCTGTGATAACCGGACCTGGCCACGCGGTGATGATTCGCGCCGCTAGATCTCGACCACGCTGCTCGATCTGTTCAGGTCCCCATTCGGAGCCACTTGCGATGCGCTGGTTCATGCGGATACTACTGGCACGCAGGATCTTCCGCTTGTAGTCGAACTCACGGTTGCCCATATTCTCGTTGTAGCCCGTCAAGGTGAGGTTGCCGAGGGTGTGCACGAGCCGGTCGTGAATTTCGTCGATATTGTCCGCGCCATGTAGCGCAGCTAGTTGCTCACACCACTCCCGCGACAGCGTCTGCGGCATCACGTGTTCAATGCTGAGCTTGGCGTCGTCGACGATTTCCTTGCTACCAAAGAGTCTCTCGATCCACGTCAGCATGGTCTTACGATGAGCCGCGCGGCCAGTGACAAACAGCGGCGAGGTAAGAATCGCGGCGAGGAGCTGGTCGTCGGTCGCATAATGTTTGCGTCCTTCGGACAAGTACCGGTGCAGAGCCTCGTCGACCGGCAGAGAGGAGTCCAATTCCTGGACCGCCGCTGGAAATAGCCGATTGAGGCCTTGAGTGGCGCGTCCGACGAGGAAACGGCGCACGAGCAGCGATTCAATGCACAGTAAAGCCCGAGCAACCTGCTCAGAACTAGCTTCACCCTGGTCTCGAAGCACGAGCAAATGCAGTACCAGTGGAGCTGGTGTCGTTGAGTCCCATTCTGCAAGTCGTGCCAGTCGCTCGCGCACCGCAGGATCGGTTTCTTCACTAGGGTGGAGCATCAGGCGGTACAGCCCACCCAGCCGAGCGATGCGCTCCACCTCGGAGACAACGGCCGCTTCGTCTGTGAAGCGGTCAATACGGGCTTGTTGCCCTGTGAACGTCTGGGTCCGCTTGGCGATGGGCCTGCGGTGAACGAGGTCGAGCCAGAAAAGTGTTTCGATCTGATCATTACTGTCAAGCGCCTCTTCGAGGGGTCGCCAAAATTTGCGGTGGATTTCCTCACCGCGGTCAGGCATACGCATGAATAGATAGTTTCGGAGCAAGTCACCTTGGGTCAGCTGGAGACCAGTGTTGTTGAGTGACTGGAAAATTCGGTGCACATTGTCGCGCGGGTCTGTGCTGATAGATACAACCGACAATCCGCAAGTAACTGCGTCGTATATCTGGATTGCAGTCAACTGTTCGTCAATGGCAGAGAGGTCCGACAGACGCGCTCGGAAAAATCGATATGCACCGCCAACTGCGTCGTCTCCACCGGCCGTGGGACTGGCGTCGATAACTGCCGAATACACGTGACGGTCAGCTTGAGTAGGCACAAGCTTGAGCCTGTACGGATCGTCTTCGTATTGGTTGGTAAGTAGCTGGTTATGGATTCGGTCGAAGACACGTTGCGACGCGGGCTCGTTCTCCCTGAGATGGTCACGTATGGCTGCCAACAACAGCGTCACCGTGGTCAATCGTTGCTGACCATCGACCACGAGGTAGCGAGTGACACTGCCAGCTATGTTATCTGGCACTGGAGCGAGGACCAGCGAACCCATGAAGTGCGTAGCGAGGGGGTCGTCGGGACGATCCTCGACTAGCTGAAGGACATCGTTCCAAAGAACTTTAAAATTGTCCGGCCCCCACTGGTATGGAGAGCAATGATCAGAACCTGTGGATGGTTCTCGGCGAGGCGGCGTGAGTGGGCGCA
>NZ_JBJURM010000030.1:0-73715 GCF_046097995.1 Rhodococcus sp. 5A-K4 | reverse complement strand
ACCCCACCCCTTCAGACCTGCACCATTCGGCATTTAGTTCAGTCAACGGGGCCTCGCCGTTACCGCAGCCGCGCTCGTATCCACCCGGATGTGGTCGGTTGTCGACAATCGCGGTCCGGGACAGCAGCGATTCGAGCTCCGATCGTGTCGGGCTGCCCGGGGCCGACTCGAGACGCTCGTCCCCGAACCATCCGCAGGACGCGACGAGACATACGAGCGCGAGCGTCGACAGGATCGCAGATAACCGTGCAACCACCTGTGCCCCCGCCCGTCGTAGACGGTGATTCAACGCCGCCCGTCGTAGAACGTGATTGAACCATCGGGGGCCGACAGAAATCAGCCGAACTCGATCACCACTTTGCCGGCTGAATGGCCGTCTTCGACTGCAGCGAGCGCTTCCCCAGCGCGGGAGAATGGGTAACGGCCGGACACGGACGGGTCGAGGGTCCCGTCGGCCACGAGCGCCGCGACCTCCGTGAATACTGCTGTAGTTCTTCGGCGTTCGACACCACCGCCGCCGAGTCGGCTCGCCGCCAGAGGATCGGCGATGCTCAGGATCGGCGCGTCCGGTCGGGCGAGCTCAGCGCCGCGAGTGAGAGTGTCCCCGCCGACCAGGTCGAAAACCGCGTCCACTCCGCCTGGGGACAACGCGGACACTTCGCCTGCAAAGGCGTCTCCCGACGCAACCCACCGTGCTCCCGCTCCCTCGATCGCGGTTCGCTTGGACTCACTCGCGACGCCGATGACGTCGATGCCGCGAGACACCGCAAGCGCGGTCGTGCTGCGACCAACGCCGCCGCCGGCACCGAGGAGCAGGAGTGTCGCTCCGGGCTTGAGCCCGAGATCGTGGAGAGCGTCGTAAGCCGTTCCCGCCGCAACCGTCAGCACCGCGGCATCGGCCCAGGACACGGTCGGCGGCTTGTGTGCTGCCGACGAGACGTTGAGCAATGTCGACGCGGCGTAGCCGCCGAAGCCGGTAGCGGTAGCGCCGAACACTTCGTCGCCGACCTCGAACTCGGTGACCCGCGGACCTACTCCGATGACAACACCAGACACTTCGCGGCCCAGAACCGCAGGCAGCGTCACCGGGACAGTATCTTTTCGAGTACCCGCGCGAACTTTCCAGTCAGCTGGGTTGACGCCTGCCGCTCGGACCGACACCAGCAGTTGGCCGGCACCCGGTGGGGGCAGGGTGACGTCGAAGTAGGACTGTGTGTCGGGTCCGCCGTACTCGGTGAAGCCGTATGCCGTCGTCATGACTGCCAGCCTATTGCCCAGCCAGATCGGAAGGACGGTCCGGAAGGGTGGTGACGAAGAGCGGTGTCGGTGGCACCTGATTGGATGGTCGGATGCTGCATGGACTCTGGTCACCGGGATCGGGGCTCAAACTGTGGGTCGACGGGCACGACGGTGCCGGAACCGACGATCCGCGAGATCCGGTCAGTGCTGTCCTGCATCGTAAGTTCCGTCATCGTGTGAATGTCGCTATGCCGCCCGTGCCTGGCGGGCCTTTGCAGAGTGAGTACGCAGCTGTTGCGTTGGCGCCGCCGGACGCAGTCGCTCTCCTGCTGCGGTTCAAGGCCGACGATCAGCGAATCGCGGGAGACCTGCACTTTCTCGTGCACGTGGCGCGAGGAATCGACCGTTGGGTGCGCGCCGGCCGGGTGGTGCCGGCGCTGACGCGAGCCGAGGGTAGTTGGTGGCCGCGGTGGCAGTTGTCGGTGGGGGAACGCCAGCGCGCCTGGATCGGCGAATTGGTAGTGGCCATGCCGCCGGTGCAGCGGTCAGTCGGCTCGCCGAGGGCGACGATCGAAGACATCACGAACGAACTCACGGACCCGATCGTCCGTCGTGTTCTCGGTGACTCGCATCCGGTGGTGCAGACCCCGCTGTGGCAGGCCGTGTTGTCCGGGGACGCTTTCGACGACGTGTCGGTACGAGCGGCCGAGGGACTCGCCGAATGGGGGTCGACGTTCACCGCCGGAGAGCCGGACCTGGTTCTGCGGCTGATCGAGCCTGAACTCGACGACAATTCCGATCCCGACGACGATGCGCTGTGGCGTCTGCACGTGTGTTTGCGTCCCGAAGGTGAAGCGCCCGAACGTGTTCGACTGCACCGGGCAGATCCCAAACGTATCCAGCTCGGCAGCCGCAAACTCGAAGAGGCGATCAAGGCTTACCCACGTTTTCGCGACGTGCCGCGCGACGAGGACAGTCTCGACCTGTTGCTGCCCACTCCTGTCGTGATGGACCTGGTCGGACACGGCGCGATAGTCCTGCGAGAGCGAGGGATCACGCTGCTGCTTCCGCGTGCCTGGAACGTGGTGTCTCCATCCCTGCGTGTGCGGGTGACCTCGGCGGCGTCTCCGATCGTTGCGGAGAATCGTACGGTCGGTATGGACCAATTGCTGGAATACGATTGGGAATTGGCGCTCGGAGACAAGGTGCTCACCGCCGAGGAAATGACCCGACTGGTCGATGCGAAGTCCGATCTGGTCCAGTTGCGCGGCGAGTGGGTTCAGGCGGACAAAGACGTCCTGGCCCGCGCGGCTCGTTTTGTCAGTCAGCGGCACTCGAGCGGGGACCGAGCGATTGTCGATCTGATCAAGGATTTGATCGCCGACGACCTCAAAGACCTGCCGGTCGAAGAAGTGAAGGCAACCGGATGGGCCTCTGCACTGCTCGACCAGTCGGTAGCTCCGCGGCAGGTCGCGGTACCGTCGACGGTCAACGCGACTTTGCGTCCGTATCAACGACGCGGTCTCGACTGGTTGGCGTACATGAGTGCTCTCGGGCTCGGCGCGGTACTGGCCGACGACATGGGTCTGGGTAAGACGCTGCAACTGTTGGCGTTACTTGCGCACGAGAAGTCCAAGACAGCAACCCTTTTGGTGTGCCCGATGTCGGTTGTGGGAAACTGGCAGCGTGAATCGGCGCGATTCGTGCCGAGCTTGCGCGTCTACGTTCATCACGGTTCGGATCGCGCTACCGGGGCGGAGTTGGAACAGGCAGTTCGTGAGAGTGACCTGGTGATCACCACCTACGCGCTCATGACCCGCGACGTCGCGGCCCTCAAGGATCTCGACTGGCGGCGCGTAGTGCTCGACGAGGCTCAACACATCAAGAACGCCAAGACATCTCAGGCGAGAGCTGCTCGCAGCATCCCCGCGGATCATCGCGTTGCTCTGACCGGAACGCCGGTGGAGAACCGACTGGACGAGCTGCGGTCAATCCTCGATTTTGCCAATCGCGGGGTACTCGGCTCGGAGCAGATGTTCCGCAAAAGGTTTGTCGTACCGATCGAGCGGGAAAAAGATCAACTTGCCGTCTCGAGACTGCGAGCCGTCACGTCCCCCTTTGTGCTGCGACGGGTCAAGACCGATCCCTCCGTGATCGCGGATCTCCCGGAGAAGTTGGAGATGACGGTTCGAGCGAATCTCAGTGAGGAACAGGCGGCGTTGTACCGCGCCGTGGTGGACGAGATGATGGCGCAGATCAAGGGAACGGAAGGGATGAAGCGCAAAGGCGCCGTCCTGTCTGCGCTGACCAAACTCAAACAGGTGTGCAATCATCCGGCGCACTTCCTGCGCGACGGTTCGCCGGTGATGCGCCGCGGGCAACACCGTTCGGGAAAACTTGGCCTGGTCGAAGATATCGTCGAGTCGGTCACGGCCGATGACGAGAAGGTTCTGTTGTTCACACAGTTTCGTGAGTTCGGGGAATTAGTGGTGCCGTACCTGGCCGACCGGTTCACCACCGAGGTTCCGTTTCTCCACGGCGGCGTGTCCAAAGCTGGACGCGACGCGATGGTCGAGGCATTCCAAGGCGCAGACGGTCCGCCCATCATGGTGCTCTCGCTCAAGGCCGGCGGCACGGGTCTGAATCTCACAGCGGCCAACCATGTGGTTCACCTCGACAGATGGTGGAACCCGGCGGTTGAGAACCAGGCGACGGACCGTGTCTTCCGCATCGGTCAGAGAAAGAACGTGCAGGTCCGCAAGATGGTGTGTGTCGGAACTTTGGAAGAGCGAATCGACACGATGATCGCGAGTAAAAGTGAACTCGCCGAACTTGCAGTCGGGACCGGTGAGAACTGGGTGACGGAGATGAGCGTCGAGCAATTGGACGAGTTGTTGCGACTCGGCGACGACGCGGTGGGCGAATGAGTCCGCGCGGTAAGGGCCCCGATTTCAGCGAGTACACCGGGCCTCGGCGGCGGGCACCTGCGCCGGTCAAGCCTCGTCCAGCGTTCGGGAGAACGTTCTGGGGCAAGGCTTTTGTCCGCGTCGTCGAAGAGATCGGCGACAAACCTCGTGTCACGCGTGGGCGAACGTATGCGCGTTCGGGTCAGGTTTTGGCGCTCGACATCGAACCGGGAGTGGTGACGGCCGAGGTTCAGGGCAGCCAACTTCAACCTTTCGTTTCCACGCTCTCGATCGACACTCTTGATCAATCGGATATCGACGACATCATCACCAAGATCCGCCGAGTGCCGGGAAGCCTTGCCGCGCTGGTGTCCGGCACTGTCCCGGACATGCTTGCTGCCCAACTGATACCGGACGGCCCGTCGGCTTTCCGTTTCGACTGCACCTGCCCCGATGTCGGCTGGCCGTGCAAACACGCTGCGGCCGTGGCGTTCTTGACTGCCGAGCGGATCGACACCGATCCGCTGAGGTTGCTGAGACTTCGCGGGGTCGACCTGGAGCAGTTGATCGGGGGAGTGGAGGACGAGTCGACTGTTCCGGTAGACGTCGAGAATTGGTTCGGAATCGCTGCTGCCCTCCCCGCGCTACCGAAGGTGCAATTTCGACCGGCGATAGACGATCTGGATATCCGCCGTCTGCGTGAGGCGGTTGCGGCACTGGGATTGGACATGGCTCAGCAGAACGTCGCCTTGGACGAAATACGGTCCATCTACCGACGGTTGGACGGTTGAAATCGGACAACTCCGGACTGATGCTAGTTTCCTACCGTGAATTCCAGTATCGTTAATTGGACCGGTCCGGTCGGGACCTGCCCGCGATTTCAGATCGTTATCGTCGGCGAATAGACGACTATTCATTTCTCGGAGGGACAGTCGCTGTGATGCCCGTTCATTTGCGCGACAGCGCAATACCCAAACATGAGCAGTTGCGCACCATTCTCCTGCGCAAGTGCACTCAAGAACTCCAGCCTGGCGACTTGATGACCAGCGAGCGAAACCTGATGCAGGACTACGGCGTCAGTCGGATCACTGTTCGCGAGGCCATCGGCCAGTTGGTCAATGACGGACACCTCGTGCGTGTGCGTGGCAAGGGCACCTTTGTCGCGCACCGCGCTGTCCAGTCCAAGCTGCACCTTGCGTCGTTCACCGAGGAGATGAGGGCCCAGGGGCATCACCCCACCACAGTGGTCCTGGTCAGTGAGCAGGGGCCGGTCCCCGAAAGCACTGCTGCCGCACTGAATATGAGACCGGGTTCCGAGGGGTATCACGTCAAGCGCTTGCGCCTCGCCGACGGCGAGCCGGTGAGTGTGGACGACGGCTGGTTCAATCCGGAACTGTTGCCTGGTCTACTCGACATGGACTTGACGGGTTCGATCTACCGGGCGACCGCTGACAAGTACGACAAGCCGATCGACCGGGCAGAGCAGACTGTCAGTGCAGATGGTGCCAGTACGGAGATCGCGACTCTCCTCGGCACTCGTAAAGGCGCTCCGGTTCTGTACTTCGATCGAGTGTCGTTCAGTGAGATCGCGCCGGTCGAACACACTCGCAGTTGGTACCGATCCGACCGCTACCAGTTGCAGATGGAAGTCCAGGGCCAGGCGCGGCCCAAAACGCGCGGCGACCAATAGCCATCGTTCGAAACGAAAGGGCGAGCACACCTTCCGGTGTGCTCGCCCTTTGCGTTACGCCGACCAGTCGAACAGAGTGTCGCCTGTGGCGACGTCCCCACCGACGGAAGGGGATTCGACGGTGTCCGGTTTGGAATCCATTACGACAACCGGGCAGATCGCCGAGTAGCCGGTCGTGTCGATGTGCGCTGGATCGAAGCTGACAATGGGATCACCCGCATCGACGGTGTCACCCTCGGCGGCGATGAGCGTGAATCCGTCGCCTTCGAGCTTGACCGTGTCGATGCCGATATGGACCAGCACGCCGGTGGCCTTCTCGCCGAAGATCACAAACGCGTGGGGGTGCAGTTTCAGGATCTTTCCGCTGATCGGCGCCACGACCGTGAGCGGGCCTTGACCGCGGGCGGGTTCGATCGCGACGCCCGAGCCGACCATCTGCTGAGCGAACACCGGGTCCGGGACGTCCGCGAGTGCGACGACCCGGCCGGGCAGCGGGGCGAGGACGACCGTCACAGGATGTCCTCGATGTCCTCGGCAAGGGTGTCGGCCTCGGGCCCGACGATGACCTGGACAACCGTTCCGGCTTTGAGCACGCCGTGTGCGCCGGCAGCCTTGAGAGCGGACTCGTTCACCTTCGCTCCGTCCTTGACCTCGGTACGCAGGCGGGTGATGCAAGCCTCGATCTCGACGATGTTCTCTGCGCCGCCGAGGCCCTTGATGATTGCTTCCGCTTTCGACATTTGCTGCTCCTGATTGTCGGGTTGGTCGTGATCGTTGAACGGTCGTACAGGTGGGCTGACTAGTTGCTGGTCAAGGCTATCCCGGTTACGTATGTCACATTTGGGTGTTGACAACTCGCCTCGACCAGGTAAAACTACAACTGGTTATGACCGGACAGTACCCGTTGGAAGTCCGGCTCCACAACAGTTTCGACAAAACGGTTTTGCCCTCACTTCCGAGCATGAACCGTGACCTGCATTTTCACGAAACCTGCACGTGCACGACACCCGAATTTCCAGAACCAGCGGCCGATCGCGACGCGGCCCGGCGAACGAAGAAGGTCCTTGATGACTCTCGAAGACACCCCGAAGAAGGAATCGAAAGTGTTCGCCGGGGTTCAACGCCTCGGCCGAAGCTTGATGCTTCCGATCGCCGTTCTGCCGGCTGCGGGAATCTTGCTCCGCCTCGGCCAGGACGACCTGCTCGGGCGATTCAGTTCGATGCACAGTGCTGCTGCAGTGATCTCTGCAGCAGGACAAGCAGTCTTCACGTGGCTGCCGCTGATCTTCGCCGTCGGTATCGCGATCGGCTGGGCCAAGAAGGCCGACGGCTCGACTGCCTTGGCAGCCGTCGTCGGCTACATGGTGATCGACGGAGTGTTCAAGGCGATGTCGCCCATCGTCCTCGAAGGGAAGACCGACCCGAACGGGGATCAATCACTGATCAACTACGGTGTGCTCGCCGGCATCGTGATGGGCTTGCTGTCGGCGATCTTGTGGCAGCGGTTCTATCGAACGAAGCTTCCCGATTATCTCGGATTCTTCAACGGGCGCAGGCTCGTTCCCATTCTGACAGCGATCACAGGTCTCGTCGTCGGTGTCCTGATGGCATTCGTGTACCCGTTGTTCAACTCCGGATTGAACTGGGTCGGTGAAGCAGTTGCTTCCAATACCGTTGTGGGCGGCGGCATTTACGGCGCAGCGAACCGCCTCCTGATCCCCACCGGCTTGCATCACATCTTGAACTCCGCCGTGTGGTTCCTGATCGGCGACTACCAGGACGCGAGCGGACAGATCGTTCGCGGCGACCTCAACCGGTTCTTCGCCGGCGACCCATCTGCCGGCACGTTCATGACCGGCTTCTTCCCGATCATGATGTTCGCCCTCCCCGCTGCAGCCTTCGCAATCTGGCGCAACGCCAAGCCTTCTCAGAAGAAGCTCGTCGGCGGCATCATGCTCTCCACCGGCCTGACTGCTTTCCTCACCGGTATCACCGAGCCGCTCGAATTCTCCTTCATGTTCGTCGCGTGGCCGCTGTACGTCATCCACTCGCTCCTGACCGGAACGTCGATGGCCTTGGTCAATGCGCTGGGGATTCACGACGGATTCACGTTCTCCGCAGGCTTCTTCGACTACGTGTTGAACTTCGGCAAGGCCACCAACGCGTGGATGTTGATCCCGATCGGACTCGGCTACGCCGTGATCTACTACTTCCTTTTCAGCTTCGTCATCAAGAAGTGGAATCTGCGCACGCCGGGACGAGAAGAAGAGGTCGAGGTGGCCGCAGGTGAGCCCGACGCCGCGCTGCTCGAGGCCGAACTGGCACTGGCTGCCGAAGGTGACAGCCGCACCGACGCCCCGCTCGTCGCCGAACTGGAAAACAAGCTCGACAAGGAACTGGGAGGACGCTGACCATGGCGATCGCAACCACGACAATCGGATCCCGAGTCGGACTCCACGCACGACCCGCAGCGCTCTTCGCGCGCGCCGCGGCCGACCTGCCGGTCGACGTCACCATCTCGCTGGGCGACGGCGAACCCGTCGACGCCTCCAGCATGTTGTCTGTCATGACTCTCGGTGCCGCATTTGGGGATTCGGTGACCTTGCGTGCTGACGGTGACGGCGCCGATGCTGCGGTCGGTTCGCTCGCAGAGCTTCTCGCCTCCGAACTGGACGAAGCCTGATGACGGCGAGTGTGGACAACCGCATCGCGGGTATCGGAGTGAGCGCGGGTTCGGTCTGTGCGCCGTGGTTGCGATTCTCCACGCCTGAGCCGACTTCGGCGTCGGACCCGATCACCGGCAGTCCCGAGGCGGAGCTGATCAGGATCCGTGAGGCACTGGACGCCGTCGCGGAGGAACTGCTCTCGCGTGCAGAGACAGTCGAGGGCGTGTCGGCGGAGATCCTGACGACGTCGGCTGCGATGGCGCGCGATGCGGGCATCGTGAAGGCGGCCAAGGCGAACCTGGAATCGGGGTTGCCGACCGCACACGCCGTCGCAGTTGCCTTCGACGCATTCTGTGAAAAGCTCACGGCGCTCGGTGGGTACATGGCCGAGCGGGCAACGGATTTGCGCGATCTCGGGCAGCGAGCCGTGGCCGTTCTTCGCGGGGAACCGATGCCCGGAATCCCCGCTCCCGGTCATCCGTACATCCTGGTGGCGCGCGACCTCGCTCCGGCAGATACAGCGACGTTGGGCAACAGTGACGTGGTCGGATTGTTGACTGCCGAAGGAGGTCCGACCAGCCACACCGCAATCTTGGCGAAGTCGCTCGGAATCCCGGCCGTGGTCAACTGCTCGGGAACCGATCTGCTGGCGGAGGGAAAACTCCTCATCCTCGACGGCACCACCGGGACGGTCACCATCGATCCCTCGGCAGAAATGCGCGAGCGCGCTGTCCTCGAAGCATCGTTCGTGGCAGAGCAGTCGGCTTCGGCACATGGTCCAGGACGCACGCGTGACGGGTTTGCGGTGAGGTTGTCGGCCAACATCGGAACCCTCGAGGACGCCGCGCGGGCCGGGGCGGCGGATTGTGAGGGCGTCGGACTGTTCCGTACCGAATTCTCGTATCTCGGGCGCCACGACGCACCTTCGGTGGAGGAGCAAGCGCAGACGTATGCGTCGGTGCTCGGGCACTTCGCCGGACAGAAGGTGGTGGTCCGCACTCTCGATTCGGGTTCGGACAAGCCGTTGCCGTTTCTCGATCTCGGGGTCGAGGAGAATCCGGCCCTTGGTGTCCGCGGGCTCCGTGTCGGCACGGTCTATCCCGACACCCTCATCAGTCAGCTCGACGCCCTCGCGGCGGCAGGCAACGCGACGGGCGCCGATCTGTGGGTGATGGCGCCGATGGTAGCCACTGCCGACGAGGCGAAAGACTTTGCAGAACTTGCGCGTTCGCGGGGGATCGGCAAGGTCGGAGCAATGATCGAGATTCCAGCTGCAGCGTTGCGAGCGAAGGATATCCTCGAGCACCTCGATTTTGTCAGTATCGGCACCAACGATCTGAGCCAGTACACCTGCGCCGTGGATCGTATGGCCGGAGGCCTGGCGCAACTGCTCGATCCGTGGCAGCCGGCGGTCCTCGATCTGATCGCGATGGTCGGTCAGGCGGGCGCCGACGCCGGGAAACCTGTTGGTGTGTGCGGAGAATCCGCGTCGGACCCGCTGTTGGCTCCGGTTCTGGTCGGTTTGGGCGTGACGAGTCTGTCGATGTCGGTCCCGGCATTGGGCGCAGTTCGCGCGCAACTGGCCTCTCTCGATCTGGCGGTGTGCAAGGACATGGCCGCTGCGGCGCGGGGCGCGCGAAACCCGCTCGAGGGTAGAGCAGCTGTCGCGCGGATTCGCGAGTCAGCATGAGTACATCAGGCTCGGCTGCTGCCGGCGATCCGCTCGTACTGCGGGGAACGGTGATCGGATCTCCGATCGGCAAGATTCACGACGGAGTTGTGGTCGCGGACGGTGAGAAGATCAGCTGGGTCGGCTCGGCTGCGGACTACGTGGCGTCCGCACCGGTCGTCGTCATTCCGGAACGCACCGACACGGTGATCATGCCCGGCCTGATCGATGTGCACAGCCACGGCGCAGCTGGTGCTGGTTTCCCGAACACCGACGCCGATGGTGCGAGCCGCGCTGCGGCGCACCATGGTGAGCACGGCACGACCGGAATGCTGGCCAGCCTGGTCTCTGCACCGCGCGCAGATCTGGTCCGACAAGCAACGATGCTCGCCGATCTGGTCGAACGCGGAGAACTTCTGGGTATCCACCTCGAGGGGCCGTTCATCAACGGCGTTCGCTGCGGTGCCCAGGATCCGGCGGCGATCGTGCCCGGCGATCCGGACCTTCTCGAAGCCGTCTGTGACGCTGCGCGGGGGACCGTGCGGTCCATGACCTTGGCGCCCGAGACCGAGAACTTCGAAGAGTTGCTCGCGATCATGCGTCATCGCAATATCGTGCCGAGTTTCGGTCACACCGATGCGGACGCGGCAACGACATCGGCGCGCATCGATGCTGCGGTGCACGGGGATTGGGCCGGTCAGATCAGCGCAACCCACCTCTTCAACGGGATGCCGCCCCTGCACCATCGATCTCCGGGTCCCGTCGCGGCGTGCCTGGCGGCTGCCGCGAGAGGCGAGATGGTGGTGGAACTGATCGCAGACGGTGTGCATCTTGCGCCCGAGACCGTGTCGATGGTCTTCGACGCTGTCGGACCGGACCAGATCGCCTTGGTCAGTGATTCGATGGCCGCGGCCGGAATGGACGACGGCGACTACCAACTCGGTGCGCTCGACGTCACGGTTGCCGACGGAGTGGCAAGACTCGCGACCACCGACGGCAGTTCCGGTGCCATCGCCGGAGGGACCGCGAGGGTGCTCGACGTGCTGCGTAGCACCGTCTTCGACGGCGGCGTCGCGCTGGAAGACGCTGTCGCAGCGGCAACTCGGAGCCCAGCGCGTCTGCTGGGACTTGGCGACCTGATCGGATCGCTGGCCGTGGGCTGCCGAGCCGACATCGTGGTCACCGATCGTCAATTGCGCCTGGGGCGTGTACTACTCGGCGGAAAAGCCGCCGGAAAGGAAAAATCATGGAAATCGTAATTCAGCCGACACCCGCGGAGGTCGACTCGACCGTCGCGGACATCGTCGAAGGCTACGTCAGAGCCGGGGCGACGACGCTTGGGCTTGCAACGGGGTCGTCGCCGATCGGAACCTATCGTGAACTGGCAGCGAGGCATCGCGATGCCGAACTCGACTTCTCGCTGGCTCGGGCGTTTCTGCTCGACGAGTACCTGGGATTGCCGAAACGCCATCCGCAGTCGTACTACTCGGTGATTCGGTCGGAATTCGTCGATCACGTCAATCTGGATCCGGCGATGGTGTCGAGTCCCAACGGTGAAGCGCCGTGCCCGGAGAAAGAGATCGCACGATACGACCAGAGCATCGCGGCGGCCGGGGGAGTGGACGTGCAGTTGCTCGGCATCGGCACCGACGGTCACATCGGCTTCAACGAGCCAGGGTCGTCGTTGACCTCGAGAACTCGCGTGAAGACGCTGACCGAGCAGACCCGGATCGACAACGCACGGTTCTTCGACGGGGTGGACGACGTCCCACACCATGTGCTCACCCAGGGTCTCGGAACCATCAGCGATGCAAGGCATCTGGTGATGATCGCGACCGGAGAAGGTAAGGCCGATGCGATCGCCGCAGCCGTCGAAGGTCCGTTGTCTGCGTTCTGCCCGGCTTCGGTGATGCAATTGCATCGCCATGTCACCGTCGTGATCGACGAAGCTGCGGCCAGTTCGCTCAAACTTGCCGACTACTACCGGTATGCGCTCGAGCACAAGCCGTCGTGGCAGTCCTTCTGACATGACGGTTCTGGAGCTGGCGGTGCAGGACGTGCGGGGGGCGAGGATCGCACGTTCGGTAGGAGCGACTCGAGTCGAGTTGTGTGCGGCGCTCGGTCCGACGGGGGGATTGACGCCAAGCAATGGAGTGATCGAGGCAGCGTCGGAAGTGGGGATCGCGGTTCACCCGCTGATCCGTCCGCGCGCCGGAGGTTTTGTGTTCTCACCCGACGAAGTGTGGGTGATGGAGCACGACGTACGTGCGGCCGTGGCCGGTGGAGCTTCCGGCATCGTGGTCGGCGCGCTGACAGAAGACAATACGATCGACACCGTCGTGCTGCGGCGCGTCATCGGATGCGTGGACCGTGCGAGGGTCGAGGTGACGGTACATCGTGCGATGGACGTGGTGGCCGACCGACTGACCGCGCTGGACGAACTGATCGACCTGGGCGTGACCCGCGTGCTGACGTCCGGGGGTGCGGATACCTGCAGCGAGGGTCTCGACGAGATCGGTCGAATGGTCGAACATGCCGCAGGCCGGATCCAGATCATGGCCGGTGGCGGAATAACCGTCGACGACATCCCGGCAATCGCCGCCGTCGGCGTCGATGCGGTGCATCTCTCGGCACGCAAGGTTGTCGCGGGGTCCGGTGGCCCGGGCGGGGGATCGGACGGATACGACGTCACCGATGCAGTAGTCGCGCAGGAAGCGGCAGCCGCGCTCCGCGCTGTGCGCCTTTATTAACCCCCCGCGGTTAATAAAGGCGCACAGCCCTTGGGCTCTAGACATACATGGACATCCAACTATAGGATGGTAGACATATTCACTGCTGCCTCCTGGGTGGTCCATACGAGCAAGGAACGGGTTAGCACAATGGTTGAAAATGCGACGGTTCACGAGTTGACGCACTTCGTCGGTGGCAAGCGTGTTCCCGGGACATCTGATCGATTTGCGGACGTGTTCGATCCCAACACCGGCAAGGTGCAGGCCCGCGTCCCCCTCGCGAGCAAGGCCGAGACCGAAGCCATCATCGCCAATGCCGAAGAGGCGCAGCAGGTGTGGGCAGCATTCAACCCGCAGAAGCGCGCCCGCGTGCTGATGAAGTTCCTGCAGCTCGCTCAGGCCGAGATGGATTCTCTGGCCCGCCTCCTCTCGTCCGAGCACGGCAAGACCGTCGCCGACGCCAGGGGTGACATCCAGCGTGGCCTCGAGGTCATCGAGTTCGCAGTCGGCGCTCCGCACCTGCTCAAGGGTGAATTCACCGAGAGTGCCGGCACCGGCATCGACGTGTACTCCATGCGTCAGCCGCTCGGCGTCGTCGCAGGCATCACGCCCTTCAACTTCCCCGCGATGATCCCGCTGTGGAAGGCCGGCCCCGCCCTCGCCGCCGGTAACGCCTTCATCCTCAAGCCCTCCGAGCGTGACCCCTCCGTCCCGCTGCGACTGGCCGAGCTGTTCCTCGAAGCCGGACTGCCTGCGGGTGTGTTCAACGTGGTCAACGGTGACAAGGAAGTTGTCGACGTCCTGCTCACCGACGACCGCATCAAGGCTGTCGGCTTCGTCGGCTCCACGCCGATCGCTCAGTACATCTACGAGACGGCCGCAGCTCACGGCAAGCGCGCACAGTGCTTCGGTGGCGCCAAGAACCACGCCATCGTCATGCCGGACGCCGACCTCGACGAGGTTGCCGACGCCCTGATCGGTGCAGGCTACGGCAGTGCCGGTGAGCGTTGCATGGCCATCTCGGTTGCCGTTCCCGTCGGCGAGGAGACCGCGGACGCTCTTGTCGCGAAGCTGAAGGAGCGCGTCGCGAAGCTCAAGATCGGTCGCAGTGACGACGAAGGCGTCGATTTCGGACCGCTCGTTTGCCAGGATGCCCTCGACCGCGTCAACAACTACGTGCAGATCGGCATCGACGAGGGCGCAACGGCAGTCGTCGACGGCCGCGGCTTCACCCTCGAAGGCCACGAAGGTGGATTCTTCGCCGGCGCAACTCTGTTCGACAACGTCACCTCGGACATGCGCATCTACAAGGAAGAGATCTTCGGACCCGTCCTTCAGGTAGTCCGCGCTGCCGATTACGAAGAGGCACTGCGTCTTCCGACCGAACACGAGTACGGCAACGGCGTCTCCATCTTCACCCGCGACGGCGACACCGCGCGTGACTTCACCGCTCGCGTCAACGTCGGCATGGTCGGCGTCAACGTGCCGATTCCGGTCCCGATCGCGTACCACACCTTCGGTGGCTGGAAGCGCTCCGGATTCGGTGACCTGAACCAGCACGGTCCCGACTCCTTCCGCTTCTACACCAAGACCAAGACCGTGACGCAGCGCTGGCCTTCCGGCAAGAAGGAAGAGACCAATCACTTCGTCATCCCCACGATGAACTGATCGGAACACTTTCCATGTTTACTCTGACCGATGACGAGCGGGCGATTCGTGACACTGCCCGCGACTTCGCGGCCGAGCATCTGGCGCCCAACGCAGTGGAGTGGGATCAAACCAAGCATTTCCCGGTGGACGTCCTCCGTAAGGCGGCGTCCCTGGGAATGGGCGGGATCTACATTCGTGAAGACGTGGGCGGCAGTGAGCTGAGCCGCGTCGACGCTGCCCGGATCTTCGAAGAGCTGGCCAAGGGCGATCCGTCGATCGCCGCGTACATCTCCATCCACAACATGGTCACGTGGATGATCGACCAGTTCGGCAACGACGAACAGCGCCACAAGTGGGTCCCCGGACTCTGCTCGATGGATCAACTGGGCAGCTACTGCCTCACCGAACCCGGCGCTGGCTCCGATGCTGCGGGCTTGAGCACCAAGGCCGTTCGTGACGGCGACGACTACATCCTCAACGGCGTCAAGCAGTTCATCTCCGGCGCAGGCACTTCCGACGTGTACGTCGTGATGGCACGCACCGGATCTGCCGGTGCCAAGGGGATCTCGGCGTTCATCGTGCCCAAGGATTCGCCCGGACTGTCGTTCGGTGCCAACGAGGTCAAGATGGGCTGGAACGCGCAGCCCACCCGTCAGGTGATCTTCGAAGACGTGCGAGTTCCTGCCGCCAACATGCTCGGTGAAGAGGGCAGCGGCTTCCGCATCGCTATGAAGGGTCTCAACGGCGGCCGGCTGAACATCGCCGCCTGCTCGGTCGGTGGGGCCCAGACAGCGCTGGAGAAGGCAGTCGCATATCTGGTGGACCGCAAAGCTTTCGGTTCGGCACTGATCGAGTCGCAGGCCCTGCAGTTCCAGCTCGCCGACATGCGTACCGAACTCGAAGCGGCCAGGACGTTGCTGTGGCGCGCCGCTGCCGCACTCGAAGACGGAGCGTCCGACGTCGTGGAGTTGTGTGCGATGGCCAAGCGCTTCGCCACCGACACCGGATTCGACGTAGCCAACAAGGCTCTCCAGCTTCACGGCGGGTACGGCTATCTTGCTGAGTACGGGATCGAGAAGATCGTCCGCGATCTTCGGGTTCATCAGATCCTCGAAGGCAGCAACGAGATCATGAGGGTGGTCATCGCGCGAAGCGTGGTCGCATCAGGTCAGGGAAAGCAAGGAGCAGCATGAGCGACGAGCTCGAGGTATTGATCGAAAAGCGTGACGGACTGGGGCTCATCACCCTCAACCGGCCCAAGGCGATCAACGCCCTCAACCACTCGATGGTCAAGGCGATGGCCAAGGCACTCGCGGAATGGAAGTCCGACGACGACGTCAAGGCGGTCGTACTCACGGGCGCCGGCGAGCGTGGTCTGTGCGCCGGCGGCGACATCGTCTCGATCTACCACGACGCCAAGGACGGCAAGACCGGTTCGCTCGATTTCTGGCGTGAGGAGTACATCCTCAATTCCGAGATCGCGAACTACCCGAAGCCGTACGTCGCAATCATGGACGGGATCGTCATGGGCGGCGGCGTCGGAGTGTCCGCACACGGCGACATTCGCATCGTGACCGAGCGCTCGATGATCGGAATGCCCGAGACCGGAATCGGTTTCATCCCTGACGTGGGCGGAACTTACCTGCTCTCGCGTGCTCCCGGTGAACTCGGAACGCACATCGCGCTCACCACGGCGCGACTGAGCGCCGGCGATGCCATCGCAGCAGGCTTCGCGGATCACTTCATCCCGTCGGAGAACATCGAGACGTTCATCGCCGCACTCGCGTCGTCTTCGGTTGCCGACGCCGTGGCGCAGTACGCGGAGCCGGCTCCGGTGTCGGAACTGTTGGCCCAGCAGAGCTGGATCGACGCCGCGTACTCTGCCGACGACGTCTCCACCATCGTCGAGCGTCTTCGAGCGAGTGGAATCCCCGAGGCGGAGAAGGCAGCGGAGCAGATTCTCGGCAAGTCTCCGATTGCACTGTCGGTGACCCTGCGATCCCTGCGACATGCCAAGGAAGCAGCAAGCTTGGAAGAAGTCCTCAACGAGGAGTTCCGGGTCTCGACGGCAGCGCTCGCCTCACACGACCTGGTCGAGGGTATTCGCGCCCAGGTAGTCGAGAAGGACCGAAACCCGAAGTGGTTGCCGGCAACCCTCGAAGATGTCACGGCTGAATCCGTCGATGCCTACTTCGCCCCGCTGGGCGACAACGAGCTCGGACTCACCCCTCAACCGCAAGGCAACTGATCACCGCCGAAGGAGCATCACTAATGAGCACCATTGGATTTATCGGACTCGGTCACATGGGTGGCCCGATGGCGGCCAATCTCGTCAAGGCCGGACACAAGGTCGTCGGTTTCGATCTGGCACCCGCGGCGCTGGAGCAGGCAGTCAAAGACGGTGCATCGGTAGCGGATTCGGCGGTCGACGCCGTTCGCGGTGCCGACGTCGTGATCACGATGCTGCCGAGCGGTAAGCATGTTCTGGGTCTGTACGAAGAGCTGCTGCCGGTGGCAACACCGGGCACGCTGTTCATCGACTGTTCCACCATCGACGTCGCCGACGCCCGCGAGGCACACGACAAGGCCGAAGCGGCCGGTCACCGCAGCGTCGACGCACCGGTCTCCGGTGGAGTCGTCGGGGCTACCGCAGGCACGCTGGCATTCATGGTCGGCGGTTCCGAAGCTGACTTCCAGGCCGCGTCACCGTTGCTGGACGTGATGGGCCGCAAGGTCGTTCACTGCGGCGACGCCGGTGTCGGCCAGGCTGCCAAGATCTGCAACAACATGATCCTCGGCATTTCGATGATCGCGATCAGCGAGGCATTCGTGCTGGGCGAGAAGCTCGGCCTGAGCAACCAGGCGCTCTTCGACGTGGCGTCCAACGCCTCGGGGCAGTGCTGGGCACTGACCACCAACTGCCCGGTACCGGGACCGGTGCCCACCAGCCCGGCCAACAACGACTACCAGCCCGGCTTTGCTGTCGCGCTGATGGACAAGGACCTCGGTCTGGCTGCAAATGCGCTGCGCAACAACGGCGTCGATGCGGAGATCGGGCTCAAGGCCGCGGAACTCTACAGTCGCTTCCACGCCGCGGGCGGTGGCGGTCAGGACTTCTCTGCCATCATCAACGACATCCGTGACCGTTCGACCGAAGGACAGTAGTGACCGACTTCAACACCATCATCCTCGAGCGTAAGGGTCGCGTCGGCGTCATCACGCTCAACCGCCCGAAGGCTCTCAACGCCCTGAACTCCGAGCTGATGAACGAGGTCGTCGCCGCGGTTGCCGACCTCGAAGCGGACAACGGCATCGGAGCCATCCTGATCACCGGTTCCGAGCGCGCCTTCGCCGCCGGCGCCGACATCAAGGAAATGCAGTCCAAGACGTACATGGACGCATACGTCGAAGATTTCTTCACCCCGTGGGACCGCGTCGCAGCCGCTCGTAAGCCGCTGATCGCCGCCGTCTCCGGGTACGCGCTCGGTGGTGGCTGCGAACTGGCGATGCTCTGCGATTTCATCATCGCTTCGGATACCGCGAAGTTCGGCCAGCCCGAGATCAAGCTCGGTGTCATTCCGGGTATCGGTGGCTCACAGCGCCTTACGCGCGCCGTGGGTAAGGCCAAGGCCATGGAGCTGTGCCTGACCGGCCGCAACATGGACGCAGAAGAGGCCGAGCGCGCAGGCCTGGTTGCCCGGATCGTTCCGGCCGCCGATCTGCTCGACGACGCATTGAAGACCGCAACCACCATCGCCGAGATGTCGCTGCCGATTGCGATGATGGCCAAGGAAGCGGTCAACCGTTCCTTCGAGACCACACTCGCCGAGGGCGTCCGCTTCGAGCGTCGGGTGTTCCACTCGACCTTCGCGACGGAGGATCAGAAGGAAGGCATGACCGCGTTCGTGGAGAAGCGGTCCGCCGAGTTCAAGCACCGCTGAAATTCGTTAGCGCTGAACTTTCGAACAGCTGAAACTGCCCTCACACTCGTCGAGAGTGTGAGGGCAGTTTCTTTGTGTGTACGGGTCGTCGGTTCACCACTTGGTGGGCGCGCCGCCGGTGTCGAAGTCACCCGCAGTCTTGCGAAGTTCAGTGAGGATCGTCACCAATTGCTCGAGCTTGTCCTGCTGGAGCCCGGGGTGTGCGAACACTTTGCTGTTGAGCATTTCAGTGGCTTCGAGGGCCAGCGCGCGACCCGCGTCGGAGATCTCGATGAGCGTCGCACGTCGATCGCTGGGATGCGGGACCCGCCTGACCAACTCCGCTTTCTCCAAACGGTCGACGGCATTGGTGACGCTGGTGGGGTGAACCTGGAGTCGGGCACTTGCCTTGGCCATCGGGAGTGCGCCCGACCTGGTGAAGGTGAGAAGCGTCAGCAGTTCGTAGCGGGCGAAGGTCAGCCCGAGAGGCTTGAGTACCTCTTCGACCCGCGCCATCATGATCTGTTGCGCACGCATCACCGACGTGACCGCAGCCATACCGTCGGCGACATCGCTCCAACCGTGCTTCGTCCACTGACGATGCGCCTCTTCGATGGGGTCGAGGGGGAGCGGCGCGGGGGGAGACATAAGTTCGATCATCCCATGCTGGCAAGCGGTCGGGTGCCTTGTCTGATTGTGTGTCGCAGCCGCTTACGTCTGTAGAGTCCCACGGGTGATTTCAATCCTCGTAGCGGGTGGCGTCTCGTTGTTCGTCGCGCTCTTCCTGACTCCGTTTCTCATTCGTGTGCTTTCGCGGCAGGGGCTCGGGCACGAGATTCGGATCGAGGGTCCGCAGAGTCATCAGGGCAAGCGTGGCACCCCGTCGATGGGCGGGATCGCGATCATCGCCGGCATGTGGGCGGGCTACCTGGCGGCACACATCATCGGATTCGGCTCGCGGCTACCGCGGCTGTCTGCATCCGGTTGGTTGGTTCTCGCGCTCGCCACGTCGCTGGGAATCGTCGGTTTTCTCGACGACTTCATCAAGATCCGTAAGAAGCGCAATCTCGGGCTCAACAAGACAGCGAAGACCGTCGGTCAGCTCGCGAGCGCCATCATCTTCGGCATTCTCTTCCTGCAGTTCTCCAACAACAACGGAGTCACCCCCGGAAGCCAGTACCTGTCCCATGTGCGAGATATCTCGGTGTTCTCCATGGGTGCCATCGGCTTTGTGGTCTTCTTCTGCATTCTGGTGTTCGCCTGGTCCAACGCCGTCAATTTCACCGACGGTCTCGACGGTCTCGCGGCCGGCTCGATGGGCATGATCCTGGGGACCTACGTCGTCATCGCCGGTTGGCAGTACCGGAACTCATGTGTCCTCGAGCCTGCCGCCGGTTGCTACGACGTTCGTGACCCCCTGGATCTCGCGATCGTCGCTGCCGCCGCAGGCGGGGCGTGCCTCGGCTTCCTCTGGTGGAACGCCGCCCCGGCTCAGATCTTCATGGGTGACACCGGCTCCTTGGCGCTGGGCGGCCTGGTGGTCGGCCTGTCCGTCACGACGCACACCGAGCTGCTGATGGTCATCATCGGCGCCCTGTTCGTGGCTGAGATCCTGTCGGTGATCATCCAGGTTCTGGTCTTCCGATCGTCCGGCCGACGCGTATTCAAGATGGCCCCGATCCATCATCACTTCGAGTTACTCGGTTGGCCGGAAACCGTCGTGATCGCAAGATTCTGGATCTTCGTCGCGATCTCGTGCGTCCTGGGACTTGCCACCTTCTACAGCGAGTGGTTCTCCGCTGCCGGTTAGACCGATTCACTCTTTCGGGTCGTATCACTCTTTCGGGTCGTAGCCAGAAGAGCGACCAGACCGAGCGACACACACGCCGTCATCGTGACGGCCAGGGCTGTGCTCGTGTTTCCCAGCAGGCCGACGGCCGGCGCGATGGCCGCACCGACGCCGAACTGGAATGCACCGAGCATTGCCGCGGCAGTACCGGCCGCTTCGCCGTGACGAGCGAGCGCCAGTGCCGGGGCGTTGGGAAGAACGAACCCGATGGCACCGGCCATGACCCACAGTGCGATCACGAATCCGGCGAGCCCGCCCAGTTCCAGGACCGCGACGGCAATGACGACGGCCCCGGAGACAACTGCAGCCACGAGGGCCCACTTGGTGATCTGCTGAGGAGTCCAGCGATCGAGCAGTCGGACGTTGACCTGCGAAGCACCGATCAACGCAATCGCGCCCGCACTGAAGAGCAGTGCGAACTCCTGCTGATTGAGGCCGTACTGATCTTGATAGACAAACGACGCGCCTGAGACATACGCGAACAACGACGCCATACCGACGCTGGAGACGAGCGTCAGGACCATGAACGTGCGGTCGCCGAGCAGCGAACCGTAGGTGCGGAGAACCGACTTCAATCCGCTCGGGCGACGCTTTTCCTTCGGCAGTGTTTCGGACAGTCCGAAAGCACCGATCATCGCTGTGCCGACGCCGATCAGTGCCAGGACGACGAAGATCCCGCGCCAGTCGAGGGCGACGAGGAGGGCGCCACCGATGCTGGGCGCCAGGATCGGCGCAACGCCGAGCACGAGCATCAGCCGGCTCATCACGACGGCAACGGTGTTACCGCTGTAGAGGTCGCGGACGATCGCCATGGTGACCACTGCCGCGGCCGCCGCGCCCATGCCCTGGAAAACCCGCAGGATGCCGAGGACCGCGATGCTCGGTGCGAAGACCGCCAGCAGCGAAGCCAGGATGTGCACACCGATCCCGGCGAGCAGCGGCTTCTTGCGGCCGAGAGTGTCCGAGAGCGGCCCGACCAACAGCTGTCCGAGTGCGAGGCCGATGAGAGTTCCGGTGATCGTCAGCTGAACCGTTGACGACGAGACCCCGAGATCGGCGCCGATATCCGGCAGCGCGGGCAGGTACATGTCGATGGTGAAGGGCCCGAGCGCAGTCATGGAACCGAGGGCAAGAATCTTCCCGACGCTGGGCTTACGGTCGACACTGCTCATTTCCAGCGGGGCTGCCTCTATGGGCGGGGCTGCCTTCACGGGCGGGGCAACGGCGGTGTTCTCGGCACTCATGAAACCTTCTGGGTTGTCTGGGTCTGGCGAACTGCTCGGTCGTTCGGGCGAAATTCGTATGATCTGCGCCCGCCGAGGGAGTCAGCATCGAGACTGACCGATTTGTTCCCGAAGGGCTCGCAGTTTTCCCAGAGACTGGAACGGCGGGTGGGATAGCACTCGAATCATGCTGAGCGGAACTGTGGTTCGACGCCGTGACTCAGGGCAGAGTTACTCACTGACGCGGGTGTGGCTGAGTGGCTAGGCACCGGCCTGCAAAGCCGTTCACACGGGTTCGAGTCCCGTCATCCGCTCGTGTCGGAGACCGGCAGGCATACCGCCTGCCGGTCTTCCTTGTGAGGTCCCGGTTCACGGGGTCGGCTGCGATAGTCTGGGCTGCCGGAGCGAGCGGACCATATGAGTGAGGCACTGAATTGATTTCGGGACAGGACCTGCGATCACGGCGCTTGGACGTGGGGATCAGTCAGTTCCAGTTCGCCCGTCAAGCGGGAGTCTCGTCAGCCGTCGTCTCCGCGTGGGAACTCGACAAGGCGTATCCGAAGCCACCGGCGGAACGAGCAGTTCTCACGGCCCTCTCCGCGCTGGAAGCGGCCAAGCGTGAGGGTACGTACGCGGCACCCCGGAAGCGATCGAGCGGCAGTACCCGTGCGCGTCGAGTGACACCGGTCAACGACCCCGCCTCGGTGGCCCGGCGTGCCGTCGCGGGGGCAGGAAGCGGCGGCCCCACCGTATTGACAGCGTTCTCGGGTTGTGGCGGTATGGCCGAAGGCTTTCGGATGGCGGGGTTTTCGGTGGAGGGATACATCGAAGTCGTGCCGGAGGCGCGTGCGACCTTCGATCGGAACTTCCCCGGCGCGAGGTGCCTCGGCGAGGACATTCGGGCGATCGACGAAGCCCGGGTGAAAGATCTTCTGGCACAAGTGGACATCGATGTGTTGGCTGGGGGACCGCCGTGTCAGGGGTTCAGCCTCGCCGGCCGGCGAGACCGCGACGATCCGCGCAACCATCTCTTCCGGAACCTGCTGCAGCTCGCCGAATTGGTGAAGCCGAAGGTCTTGGTGATGGAAAACGTGCGACTGCTGCTCAGCATGAAGGACCCGGACGGTGGGATGGTCGTCGACCGGATTCTCGGCGAGATGGCTGCATGCGGTTACGACGCGTCGGTCAACACGGTCAATGCGCAGGATTACGGCGTCCCGCAGTTCCGGGAACGAGTGTTCATCGTGGCGACCCGCCGCGACAGTAGTATCGGGCCGCTGCGTTTTCCGCCGAAGACTCACGGCGTGAATGGTGTTGCACCGCTGAGGACTTTTCGCGATGCCACCGTCGACCTGGCCCCGCTGGAATCCGGGCAGGCTTGCGAGACGGACCCGCTGCACTGGGCCGTCGAGCATCCCGAGCACGTCTTGCGGTGGCTGCGTGATGTACCAGAAGGAATGTCGGCGCACGACAACGAAGATCCGGCCATGCGACCGTCGTCCGGGTACAACACGACGTACAAGCGCCTCCGGTGGGACGAGCCGGCGTCCACGGTCGGAACCACTTTCGGGATGATCTCGGCTTCACGCAACGTGCATCCGAAACACACGCGATCGTTGACCGTTCGAGAAGCTGCTCGCCTCCAGACCTTTCCCGACGACTACGTCTTCGAGGGTAAGTGGGGAGCGGTGCGCACGATGATCGGCAATGCGGTGCCGCCGCAGCTGGCGTCGGTACTGGCAGGAGAGATCAAGAAGGCACTCGGCTGAGATAGAGCACCTACGGAAAATGGGGCCGACAATGTCGGCCCCATTTCGAGTTACGCCCTGGCAGGGGTGTGGTGCAAGCGAATCAGCTGAGGTTGAGCTTGGCGATCAACGGCTGGACGACCTTGATGATGTCGATGACGGCGCTGAGGGTGTTGATGGAACCCATGTTTCGGTCCTCCGTGTCGTATGTACAGGTTTGTATGTACAAGGTTGTGTCTGCGTGGTGTTTCTGTACGACCTTGTGTCGCAGACACAAGTTAGCAAACTGGACGCTTGTTTTGGTCGAAATGGCCACTTTGCGCTGAAGTTGCTGAAAAGTTCACGGATTGTTCAGGAGCGGAAACAAAAAACAGGCCGGACTCCCCGAAGTCCGGCCTGTCGATGACGCTTTGCGATCAGCTGAATGCCGAAAGTGCGCTGATGAGGCCGATGCCCGCAACTGCGACCTTGAGGACACTCAAGACGTCTTCGAGCTTGACACCCTCGGGCAATACGTTTTCGACAGACTCCATGTTGGATCCTTCATGTGTTGGGGTCGTGGTCCAGCGCCACTGCAAGCAAGATACCCAATCGTGACCACCTGTGAAACCCCGGCGCGAAGATCACAGTTTTGTTGCGCCGGACTCACTGGCCGTCGCAGCCATGGTGGCCGCCACTATTTGTTCCACGCTGATGCCCGCCGCCGGTAGGCAGTGGTAGAAAATTCGTTCGCAGAGGTCGACCATCTCGCCTCGTTCGAGGGTCGGCTCGTCGATCCAGTTGACGACTATTTCCTCCATGAATGCCTGCCACCCGGCGATGGTCGCCTCGACGGTCGCATTCGATTCGATGCCCAGATTTGTGAGCGCGGCGACGATCCATGTGGTGAACGTTCGGCGCATCCCGCGATAGATCGTGCGCATCCGGACGTCGCCACTGCCGGCCATCCGCATCACGGCGAGGTAAATGGTGGGGTGCTCGATAACGGCATCGACGAAAGTTTCGATACCTGAACGCAGCTGGGACGTGATCGGTAGTTCGGGATCCGGTCGCATTCGATCTTCGAGATCGGCCGAGGCAGCCTCGAGGATCGCGTTCTGGAAACCCTTCTTGTTCTTGAAGTAGTGAAACAGCAGTGGGGGCGAGACACCGGCCTCGGCTGCGACGCGATCCATCGACAGTTGGTCGAAAGGCTCGGTCCGCAACATGTGTACTGCTACCTCGAGGATTTGCCTCTGACGGTCTTCGGGGGAGCGGGGGACTGCGGCCATTCCGACATCTTATGTATTGGTTCGGAAGGTTCATTGACTTTTACTCAACGCTGTCTATAACGTGAGGTAACACATACGTGAGGCGAGGAGTCCGACAGTGTCTGCTTTCGACATCGTGGTCAACGACGGGTTGTGGTTCGACGGGACGGGGGCTCCTGGTCTGCGTCGAAATCTCGGAATTCGAGACGGCGTGGTCGCGGAGGTGTCCACGACGAGCCTGGAGATCGGGCCGGACACCGAGGTGATCGACGCGGCCGGCAAGTGGGTTCTCCCGGGCTTTGTCGACGTCCACACGCACTACGACGCCGAAGCCTTGGTCAGTCCAGGCCTTCCGGAATCGGTTCGCCACGGCGTCACTACGGTCGTGCTCGGCAATTGCTCACTGTCGACGGTGTATTCGACCCCGCGTGAAATCGCTGACCTGTTCAGCCGGGTCGAAGCAGTTCCCCACGACGCGGTGCTGCGCATCCTCGAAGCGAACAAGACCTGGACCGGTCCCGCGGCCTACGCCGCCGCACTCGAAGCCCTTCCCCTCGGACCCAATGTCGCGGCATTCATCGGCCACTCCGACATCCGCACGCACGTACTCGGATTGGGGCGCGGCACCGACAAGAAGGTCAAGCCGACCCGCTCGGAACTCGGCCGGATGGGCTCGATGCTCGAGGACGCCATCGATGCGGGGATGCTAGGCCTGTCGTCGATGACCAATGCCCTCGACAAGATCGACGGCGACGAATACCGTTCTCGCTCTTTGCCGTCGACGTATGCACGGTGGAAAGAGTTCCGATTCCTCAACCGCATCCTTCGCGATCGCGGAAAGATCTTGCAGAGCGCTCCGACCATCAACCTGCATCCGAACGTCGCGGCGTTCTTCGCCGAAAGCTCCGCCATCGGACGCAAGAAGCCGCTCAAGACGTCGCTGCTCTCCGGTGCGGATTCGAAGGCCTACCCGGTGATCGTGTACTTCATGCTCGCTGCGGCCCCACTGCTCAATCGCTTCGCGAAGACCGATTTCAAGTGGCAGCACCTTCCGGTTCCCTTCACCGTCTACGCGGATGGAATCGACCTGGTCGTGTTCGAGGAGTTCGGTGCCGGCGCCGCCGCTTTGCATCTCAAGGACCAGGTGGAGCGCAACGAACTGCTCCAGGACGAGTCGTACCGTCGCGCATTCCGTAAGGACTACGACAACAAGTTCTCACCCCGCATCTGGCATCGCAATTTCTACGATGCGGTCATCGTGGGATGCCCGGACGAGACGTTGATCGGCAAGAACTTCGGTCAGGTCGGTGACATCCGCGGAGTGCACCCGGTGGACGCGTACCTCGACCTGGTGGTGAAGTACGGGCGAGATCTTCGCTGGCGCACCACCATTGCCAATCACCGGCCCAAGTTCGCGAAGAAACTCGCCGCGAGTTCCGGTGTGCAGATGGGCTTCGGCGATGCCGGCGCACATCTGCGCAACATGGCGTTCTACAACTACCCGGTGCGACTCCTCAAGCGCGTCAAGGACGCTCAGAGTGACCGCAAGCCGTTCCTCACCATCGAGCGCGCAATCCACCGCCTGACCGGTGAACTGGCGGACTGGTACGGCATCGACGCCGGACATCTACGCCAGGGCGACCGCGCGGACTTCGTTGTCATCGATCCAGCCGGGCTCGACGAGTCGGTCGACGGCCTGTTCGAGGCAACCGTTCCCGAGTACGGCGGGATCAGTCGAATGGTCAACCGCAGCGACGATGCGGCCGTCGCGACAGTGATCAACGGCCGACTCGTCTACCGCGAAGGTGAATTTGCCCCGGGATTCGGCATCGAAAAGACAGGCCAGTTCCTGCGCGCAGGTGAAAAGGCTCCGATTACACGGGCCGCGAAGACTAGCGTGGCGCTATGACTACGCCGGCGGATCGCCTCACCTCGTACTCCCGGTCCGGGCTGACTTTCGAAGTACGCGACGACGGACCGGCAGACGGTCCGGTCGTGGTCCTCCTGCACGGATTTCCGCAGGATTCCCGCTCATGGGATCACCTCGCGCCGTTACTGCACGCCCGCGGCTTCCGCACCGTGGCGCCGGACCAGCGAGGGTACTCACCCGGTGCCCGGCCGAAAGCGCGCTGGGCCTACCGCGGGTCCGAACTCGCCGCCGACACTGTCGCGCTGATCGACACACTCGGTGTGGGGAAGGTGCACCTGGTCGGCCACGACTGGGGTGCCGCAGTCGCATGGCAGGTGGCTGCCGAACGGCCGGATTTGCTCGATACCGTTACCACGGTGTCGGTTCCGCACCCGCTGGCCTTCATCAAGGCGATGGTGACCAGCACTCAGGGACTGAAATCGTGGTACATGGGGGCGTTCCAATTGCCCTTCGTTCCTGAGAAGATTCTGGCCTCGACTTCGCTGGGCGAGAAGTTCCTGGTTTCGAGTGGGCAGACGCCGGCGAATGCGCGGCGCGATCTGAACGCCATGCTCGCTCCCGGCAGACTGCGCGGCGGTCTGAACTGGTACCGCGCGATGTGGATGACCAAGCCGAACCCGGCAGCTGCCCGGGTCACCGTGCCGACCCTGCACGTCTGGAGTGACGGCGACGCCGCCATCGGGCCCAAGGGTTCTGCCCTCACTCCCGCGTTTGTCGACGGTCCGTATCGGTTCGAAGTTCTCCGGGGTGTGAGCCACTGGATTCCCGACGAGGCGCCGACGGAGTTGGACCGGTTGCTCGGCGAGCATTTCAGCAGCTGACCGAGTTGCGTACTGAAGCCCCCGCCGTCCGGCGGGGGCTTCAGTCGTCAGCAAGGTCGTCAGCAAGGTCGTCGACCAGCGGTGGTCAGCGAGTTCCGAATCGCTCCTCCACCTGTTCCTTCGTCAGGCCGAACTCCTCGAGCGTGTACTTGTGCGACGGTTTGCGAGCACCCGAGCGGCTTTCCTCGTGCATGGCCTCCATCGACTGCTGGGCGGTAGATGTCAACGGGATGTCGAAGTGCGTGTAGATGTTCTCGACGGTTCCCAGTGGATCGGTGACGAAGTCCTGATAGTCGACGTCGATGAACTGCGCGGGATTGTGGTGTGCGCGTGCACTGTCGAACTGCTCGAGCCCCCTGGCCCACAATTCGAGCTGACTTTCGCCGATCACCTTGTCGGTAAACGTGTTCGACCAACCCTCTGTCGCCTGGGCGGCCAGGCTGCACACCGACGGAATGATCGTCGTAGGGGAGCGGTGAGTCTGGATGACGAGAGCGTCGGGGTACGCCTCCATCAATTCGTCGAGCGCAAACAGGTGGCTCGGGTTCTTGAGGACCCACCGTCGATCCTGATCGGGCAGACCGATCAGCTGCAGGTTCTTCTTGTGTCGTGCATAGGCGTTCGACCACTCCTGGTCCTTCAGCCATGCGGAGTACGTGGGTAGATTTGCCAGGCACTCGTACGACACGGACTTGAACGTCTGACGCAAGAGTTGCCAACATTCTTCGACTTCGCTGGCCGACATGTAGTGCACGCCCATGAATTCGGGATGCTCGACGTGGTGTTGACCGAATGTCTCCTCGATCTTGGCGAAGACCGGGTTCGATTCCCACGTATCGCGAGGCGGGCGAGGCTGAGGGAACTCGGTCAGCCACATCTCGAGGCCCTGGTGAGCCGGGTCGACCGTGAGGAGGCGGTGCAAGGCAGTGGTGCCCGTCCGTGGCAATCCGGTGACGAAGATCGGCCGCTCGATCTTGACGTCGGCGTGTTCCGGATGCTCCTTCCACGCCGATTCGCTGAGCAGACGGGCCACCAGGGCGCCGCGAAGGAATACCCGAGAGATCTTGCTGCCGAAGGGCGTCAGATCCTCGTCGCGGTCGTAAGACTCGAGGAGGACCGACAGAGCCTCGGTGTAATCGTCGACGCCGAAGTCCGTCAGGCCGGTCATCCGCGTCGCCGAGGCATGGAGATCCTCGACGGTGCCGACGTGAGTGCGTTCAGTCATGGTGCTCCTAGTGATGGAATTCGCCGCAGTTGACGTCGATGCATTGGCCGGTGATCGCGCTGGCCATCGGGGACGCCAGGAAGATCGCCGCATCGGATACTTCATCCGTCGTCGGCAGGCGCTTGAGGTCGGTGTTCGACGCAGTGTGCTCGTAGATCTGCTCGACACTCATGCCGAACTTCTCCGCCTGGTGCGCGAAGTATCCCTTGAGGGTGTCTCCCCAGATATAGCCGGGTGCAATCGAATTGACACGAATTCCCTGCGGGCCGAGTTCGGTGGCCAGGGACTGCGACATGGCGAGCAGGGCCGACTTCGCCATCTTGTAGCTGCCGTAACGCTCTTGCGAATGCCGCAACACCATCGAATTGATGTTCACCACGGAGCCGTCCGACTCGGCAAGTGCCGGCGTGAACAGCTGAGTCAGGCGCAACGCACCCAGTACGGTCAGTTCGATGCTGTCGCGGATGTGCTGGTAATCGGTGCGAGCCAACGGTTTCATCGACGGAATCGAGAATGCGTTGTTGATCAGAGTGTCGACTTTGCCGTAGGCGGCAATGGACTCGGCCACCAGATTCTCGGCGGAAGCCTGGTCGGTGATGTCGGTGGCAACGGTGACGGCGCGCCCACCGGCATCGACTATTTCTTTCGCAACGTCGTCGAGTCGCGATTGCGTACGTGCTGCGAGAACAAGACTCGCGCCGGCCGACGCACATCGAAGGGCCAGAGCGCGGCCGAGTGCCGGGCCGACTCCGGAGATGACTACTACACGGTCTTCGAGCAAGGCGGTCATGATTACCCCAGCATTCGGTTGTCGATGGCGGCCTGGCGCTGGGCAATGCGCGCTGCCCAGTCCTCGGCGGTGATGGTGTTGGTGTCGAAATGCGGCAGGTGCTTCGCAATATCTGCGACGGCGACGATTTCGACGGTGGGACCGTCCTGCGGCGTCAGCTCGCGGGACACGCGCTGCCAACGGAACTGCAGAATGCCGCGCGGATGTCCGACGGTTTCGATCCAGTTGGTGACACCGGGGTTCTTCTCGCTGACCACCATTCGGACCATCCCGTCCGGATCGACCTGTGCCTGGCCGTTGTTGAGGGAGGTCTGATGATTGACGTAGTCCAGTGAGATGTACCAGAGGCTCCCCAGTTGGAAGCCGAGATACGGTGCGTCGGAGGCGGGAACGGTGATGATCATCGCCTGCTCGTCGGTGAGTTCGTAATGTCCCACCGACGAGTACTGCGTTGCCAGCCCGCCCGGTGTCAGGCGTGGTTCGGTCATGGTGTTGACCGTGAGCTTGAGGTAGAACCACTCCGGGAACTGGAGCCACGTCTTGACCCGCGTGACCAGTGCCTTCCCAGCCCGGGCGTAACGCTTCTCGGTCTCTTCGGCGGTGAGAGGTGGCGGCGCGATCCCGATCGAATCGGTGCGCTCGATGCGGATCACGCCGCGCTGCTGACTCCAGTCGCTGTAGACCTCGCGAACGACCAGCTGCGAGGATCCGGGCGCCAGGGTGTAGTAGTTGGCTCGTCCGTCGGCGGGGCCGGGGCCGAACCAAGCGACGAAGTTGCCGTCGTCGTCTATCTCCAGCTCGCGGTCGTCGAAGGCGATTTCGCTGCCGGGAACGTTCGAGTTGGTGTAGTTCCCACTCA
Source organism: Rhodococcus sp. 5A-K4 (assembly GCF_046097995.1). Lineage (NCBI taxonomy): Bacteria > Bacillati > Actinomycetota > Actinomycetes > Mycobacteriales > Nocardiaceae > Rhodococcus > Rhodococcus sp. 5A-K4. The sequence continues at coordinate 43,551 of NZ_JBJURM010000030.1, read as the reverse complement.
ACACCTGGAAGCTGAGATCGGCTGTGGTGCCGCGCTTTCCGGTGACCTTGTATTCCTTGTCGTCGTTGATACGGGCGCCGAAGTAGAGGGTGTCCGGGTTGTCGAGACCCATCTTGGTGAATGGTCCGGTGCCCTGGATGAAACTCGGATGGGTCTTTTCGCTGGCCCAGGCGGCATGCGTCGTCGCGATGATTCCGCCGGCCAGATATTGGTATCCCTCCAGTAGATCCTGTTCGGATCTGATGTGCGGCGCAGTCTCGATCAATTTCTCGGCTTCGGCGATCGCCTCGGCAAACGGGTCCGTCAGCACGCTGGCTCCTCACAGTTCCGACTATGTCGCCGGTCCAGAGCGTCGTGGTACAAATATGTACCTATTTGGTAGATGTTGGGTATTTCGACAATAGAACGCGTTCTAGGGAGTGGTCAATGGGTGGACCGGAGAAGACGCCTGACGAGGGACGCCCGCGGGGGAGGCAATCGCCTCCCACCGAACGGGTGGTTCAGGTGCTCGACTACCTCGTGGGCCGCCCTGATCAGCGGTTCGGGCTGTCGGAACTGGCCCGCGCGCTCGAGATCAGCAAGCCCACCTGCCTGGGAATCCTCACCGCGCTGGCTGATCGTGGATACCTGACTCGGGACGAGGTGTCGAAGACCTATGGGCTCGGTCCGGCCTTGATCGCGGCCGGACGTGCAGCTCAGCGAGGATTTGCCGTCGGACCCATTGCCCGCACCCATCTGGAGAAAGTGAGCACGGAGTTCGGGACGACGTGCACGGCGTCCGGTGTGATCGGTGATCAGATCAGCGTTCTCGAAGTGACCGGACCGATCGGAGCGCGTCGCGCCGCCAAGGTCGGTCAGGTGTACCCGTTCGCACCACCGGTCGGACTGATGTACGTCCTCTGGGGTTCGGATCACGACATGGACAGTTGGCTGAGCAAAGAGCCGAGCCTGCCGGTGCGCTTGGATCGCGAGCGTTTATGGAACGTGGTCCGCGAGTGTCGCGCTGCGGGGTATCTGGTCGAGAGTCTGGATCCAGTCGGGCAGCGACTGCACACGTTGATGGCGGGCGTTGCGACGCACGATCTTCCGCCGGAGGTGCGTGAACTGCTCGGGGAGATGGTGTCGAGCCTGGGCGAGAGGGTGTATCTCGGGCGTGACATCAGCTCTGACGACGAGCATCCCGTCAGTCTCATCGCGGCCCCGACCTACGACGCCGAAGGGCATCAGGCCCTTGTGCTGACACTTTATGTGGGCGGGGCGATCACCGGCGCCGAGATCGAGCGAAGGGCCGCGGCGTTGGTTGCGGCGGCGGATGCGGTGACGGCGGAAGTTGGTGGCCGGAGTCCGGTTCGCGGTTTGTGACGTCTGATTGCCGGTCATTGACCTTTGGGTAGAACGAGTTCTATTCTGTGATTGCGTTCAATTTAGAACCAGTCCGGTACATAAATGTACCGATGCGGAAATGGTGTTCCGCACGGAGTACGTGATGCTCAGGAGCGAAAGACATGGCAACACTCCAGACCCCGCCCGCCTACGAGTTGTCGCATTTGCGGGCACTCGAAGCGGAGGCGGTCCATATTTTCCGCGAAGTCGCAGCGACTTTCGAAAAGCCGGTCCTCCTGTTCTCCGGAGGTAAGGATTCCGTCGTGATGCTGCACGTAGCGGCCAAGGCATTCTGGCCTGCTCCATTGCCGTTCGCCGTGATGCACGTTGACACCGGTCACAATTTCGACGAGGTGATCGAGTTCCGCGACCGCACGGTCGATCGCTTCAACCTGCGTCTTGTCGTCTCCAGTGTGCAGGACGACATCGACGCCGGACGCGTCATCGAGGACACCGGAGTCGGTTCCAGTCGCAATCGCCTGCAGACGCACGCGTTGCTGCGCGGAATTCGCGACAACAAGTTCGACGCCGTGTTCGGTGGTGCTCGCCGAGACGAGGAGAAGGCGCGCGCCAAAGAGAGGGTGTTCAGCTTCCGGGACGAGTTCGGGCAGTGGGATCCCAAGGTGCAGCGACCTGAACTGTGGAACCTGTACAACGGCAAACACCGTAAGGGTGAACACATTCGGATCTTCCCGCTCTCCAACTGGACAGAGCTCGATATCTGGCAGTACATCGAGAAGGAACGGATCGACCTTCCCGGCATCTACTACGCCCATCGTCGCGAAGTTGTTCCGCGCGACGGAATGTTGTTGGCACGCACCCGCTTCCTCGAACTTCGTGCCGGCGAGGAGTCCTACGAGGCGTTGGTGCGCTTCCGTACGGTCGGCGACGCAACTTGTACCGGATGCGTCGAATCGTCGGCCGAAACACCGGCCGCTGTAGTGGAAGAAGTTGCGGCGAGCCGTATCACGGAGCGTGGCGCAACCAGAGCTGATGACCGGATTTCCGAAGCTGGCATGGAAGATCGTAAGAAAGAGGGGTACTTCTGATGCCGCAACTGCTGAGAGTCGCTACAGCGGGCAGTGTCGACGACGGAAAATCGACACTCATCGGCCGGTTGCTCTACGACTCCAAGTCGATCTTCGAGGACCAACTCGAGGCCGTGGAGCGAAGCAGTCGAGAACGCGGCGACGAGTACGCCAACCTCGCGCTACTGACCGACGGATTGCGCGCCGAGCGTGAACAGGGCATCACGATCGACGTGGCCCACAGGTATTTCGCGACCCCTCACCGGAAGTTCATCATCGCGGACACACCCGGGCACGAGCAGTACACCCGCAACATGGTGACCGGCGCTTCGACGGCCGACCTTGCCCTGATCCTGGTGGATGCACGCAAGGGTGTGCTCGAACAGACGCGACGGCACGCTTTCTTGTCGACTCTCCTGGGGATACCCCACCTCGTGCTGTGTGTGAACAAAATGGACCTCGTGGGCTGGTCTCAGGAACGGTTCGAGGAGATCAAGGAAGAATTCCGGCAATTCGCGATCAAACTGGACGTCCACGATCTGACGTTCATTCCGGTGTCGGCGCTGTTGGGGGACAACATCGTTGCCCGGACCGAGAACATGTCCTGGTACGACGGGCCTTCTCTGCTGCACCATCTCGAGCAGGTGCACATCGCTTCGGATCGCAACTTGATCGACGCGCGTTTCCCGGTGCAGTACGTGATCCGTCCGCAGAAGCAAACGGATGCCGACCTCCACGATTTCCGGGGATACGCCGGAACGGTTGCCAGTGGCGTCTTCAAACCCGGCGACGAAATCGTGGCTTTGCCTTCAGGATTCACCTCGACGGTGAAGGCAGTCCACGGGCCGGGCGGTGACGTGATCGACGAGGCGTTTGCGCCCTCGGCCGTATGCATCGAGCTGGCCGACGATCTCGACGTCAGCCGAGGGGACCAATTGTGTCGGCTCAACAACCGGCCGCAGGTCGGGCAGGAAATCGATGCGATGGTCTGTTGGTTGACTGAACAGACCACCCTGTCGGAGAACAACCGCTACTCGTTGCTGCACACCACGCGCTCCACGAAAGCGCAGATCGTCAAGCTCGACTATCGCCTGGACGTCAATTCTCTGCACCGCGACGAGAAGGCAGAATCTCTGTCCCTCAACGAGATCGGTCGAATCTCGATCAAGACGCAGCAGCCGTTGATGTTCGATCCCTACCGCCGCAATCGGGTGACGGGCAGCTTCATTCTCGTGGACGAGACCACGGGCAATACCGTTGCTGCTGGAATGATCAACGGTCCGACGCTCAAGGAGTCGCGCGTCGTCTGGCACAGTTCGGAGGTTTCTCGCGAGGAGCGTGCGACCGCCGGTGGGACTGTGTGGCTCACCGGTCTCTCGGCCTCGGGTAAGTCGACGATCGCCGTGGAACTCGAACGCCGCTTGGTGGCCGCGGGTATCCCGGCGTACCGCCTCGACGGCGACAACCTCCGGCACGGATTGAACGCGGATCTCGGGTTCAGTGCCGAGGACCGAGCCGAGAACGTCCGCCGAGTCGGCTCGGTGGCGCAGTTGTTCGCTGATTCAGGTGCAGTGGCAGTGGCCTGCCTGATCAGCCCGTACCGCGAAGATCGTGATCGAGTGCGGGCGGCGCACGAGGCCGCCGGGCTGAAGTTCGTCGAGGTTTACGTCGACACCCCGATCGAGCAATGTGAAGCCCGAGACCCCAAAGGTATGTACGCCAAGGCCAGGGCCGGGGAAATCAAGGGTTTCACCGGAGTCGACGATCCGTACGAGGCTCCAGCCAGTGCCGAGCTGGTGATCAGACCCGAAGACGGAACGCCTACCGAACTTGCGCTGCGAATTATGGAAGTGTTGGACCGGTGAGCGAATCCACACACAGCAGAATCGCCGACGAGGCACTCGCGGCGGAATTGGCGCAGGCCGCTGGTGCGATCCTCCTGGGGATCCGAGCCGAGGGCCTGGGTGTCGACGACGGTCGTGAGCTGGGTCGCCGGGGCGACAAGGCCGCCGATTCCTACATCCTCGACCGGTTGGCCGCCGAGCGGCCGGAGGATTCCGTGCTCTCGGAGGAGTCTGCCGATGATCGCAATCGTCTGGACGCATCCCGGGTTTGGATCATCGATCCGCTGGACGGCTCCAAGGAATACGGCTTGCCGGATCACGCGGATTGGGCAGTGCACGTGGCGCTTTGGGAGCGCGATAGCGGAATTACCGCAGCCGCGGTTGCTCAGCCGGCGCTCGGAGCGGTGTACTCCAGTGGCGACGAGGCCGATTCGGTTCCCGCGAATTCGCCGCTCCGCGTAGTAGTCAGCGGATCGCGACCGCCCGCATTCACCGAAGCGGTGGCCGCCGAACTCGGCGCCGACGTGGTGCACATGGGATCGGCCGGCGCCAAGGCGATGGCGGTGGTGCGAGGCGAGGTCGACGCCTACCTGCATGCCGGTGGGCAGTGGGAATGGGATTCGGCCGCACCCGTCGGCGTCGCACAGGCGGCCGGGCTGCATTGCAGCCGCATCGACGGTTCGCCGCTGCTCTACAACGAATCTCACCCCTACCTTCCGGATCTCGTGATCTGCCGACCGGAGTTGGCTGAGTCGATCCTGGGTGCAATTGCCAAGCACTCCACGGAGTCTGCGGTCAGTGGGCGCGTCGCCATGGCGCGTGAATACGTGAACGCGTTGCTCACTCACGACGCAACGAAGGTCCGATTCGCCGCTGACGCCTGGCGGGTCGAGAACGGTCAGCGAACCGGTGACACCGGCGCGTTCATCAGCAACGAGCTCGAACAGGGGCAGCAATATCGCGGAATCGTGGCGATACGTGAACTCGCGCTGCGTGAGTGGGGCGAGAGCGTCGTCGCGCGGTATCTGCTCGACCTCGGAACACCTGGCCAGGCACCGGCCGTCACAGTTTTCGTCACCGAGTACTTCGGGATACCGGCAGGCGAGATCGAAAGCATCCTGGCAATCATCGAACCCTACGACAACGATTCGAAAGAGGCTGGAACACAATGACATCGGACAAGCTGATCACCGATTTCTGCGCGCTGTGGGCGGCCGCCGATGTTGCAAAGATCGTCGACTACTTCACCGATGACGTCGTTTATCACAACATTCCGATGGAGCCCGTGGTCGGTCGCGAGGCCGTCCGGGCGTTCATCGAGCAGTTTGTCGGTGCCTTCGGCAACATCGACTTTCAGATCAAGCGTCAGGTCGCGGACGGCAACACCGTCATGAACGAGCGCGTCGACGTCTTCACCATCAACGGCGCCGAGGTAGCGCTCCCGGTCATGGGGGTATTCGAAGTCGAGGACGGAAAGATCAAAGCCTGGCGCGACTATTTCGACATGGCGCCGATCAACGCGGCAGCCGGCCAGGCCTGATCGGGGCGCCTATTCCGCGATGACAGCGTGCGGGTAGTCCGCCGAACGGTGCTGGAAACGCGTAATGGCGGGATTCACGATGACGCCGTCACGGATTTCGATGGCGCGGTCGACGGTCTCGTCTGCCTTCCAGGCCGTCTCTCCTGCCATCACAGTGGGCAGGTAGGGAAGAAGTGATTCGCTGATCTCCCACGACGCGGAGTTCCACAGGTACGACGGGCTGTGATCGACGCCGTAGTAAGTGATGTTGTCGCCGACGATGAAGGTCGGATCCGCGAACGAGGTGGGACGAGCCCAGCTGAACCCCATGCCTTCGTCGCACGAGACGTCGACGATGAGGCTTCCCGGTTGGAAGTCCATGAGATCTTCCTCGGTCAGGAACGTCAGCGGGGCATCCGTGTTCTGCAGTACGCAGTTGACGACGATGTCGTGCTCGGCCAGGAAGCCCGGTACCGGCACGCTGTGGTTGTCGAGCATGACGTGGCTGCCGCGGACATCGCCGTTGTTGTTGTCGAACGAGACCATTCGCGCCGAGTGGATGGGGGAGCTGACGGCGGTGACGCCGCGCTGAGTCAGTACGTCCACTTCGTGGATACCGTGCGCCTTGAGTGCAGTGACAGCGCCGCGTGCAGTGGCACCGAAACCGATCACGGCAGCAGTGAGACGGCGGCCGTAGTCTCCGGTGGAACCGATCAACTGCAGGGCGTGCAGTACCGAGCAATAGCCGGCCAACTCGTTGTTCTTGTGGAACACATGCAGATTGAACGATCCGTCGCTGTGCCAGAAGTTCATCGCTTCGAAGGCGATGAGAGTCAGTTTCTTGTCGATCGCGATCTGTGTCAGCTCGGTGTCCTGGACACAGTGCGGCCAGCCCCAGAGAACCTGACCCGACCGTAGTTCGGCGAGGTCACGCACCAACGGCTTCGGTAGCAGAACCACATCGGTTTCCGCCAAAATCTGCTTGCGCGTGCGGATTCCGGCCACCAGACGCGAGAGGTAGTCGTCGGAGTAGCCGAAGGGGTGGCCGTAACCCTCTTCGAGGTAGATCCGAGAACGTAGTTCGGCATCGATGCGATCGAAATGCGCAGGATGGATCGGCAACCGGCGTTCTGCCGGTTTGCTCGACTGTCCGATGACTCCAAGGGTGCGTGCGTTGTTCAATTGTGTATCTCTCGATAGGAGCAGGTAGAGATGTCAGGCAGGCGCCTGAGGGACTAGCAGAAGCCGCAGGAACGCTGGCAGATTGCCTCGGCCAGGATCGCGTGAAGGCGTGCCGGCTGCGCTGCTGTCGATCGCCGACGGCAACAGAAAGGCGCGCCGGTATGTGCTCAGTCTAGTCCTGAACGGTCCTCGCCCGGCGGCCGGGCGAGGTGCGGTGCTGCTCCGACGTAGGGCTACTGCTCGCGCAGGCGTGAATCCAGCACGGCCAGTTGAATTTTGCTGGCATCCGTGTGTACTTGACGACCTTTGTCGGTGACGTCGATGAAGACTCCGCGCCGGTCAGCCTCGCACAGTGCTCGCTGAACCAGTCCGGCCTTCTCGAGGCGGGCGACGCTGCGGGAGAGCGCACTGGGACTCAGGTACATCTCCGAAGCCAGATCCTGCATCCGTGGACGCTCACACGAGGTGTCCATGAGTCGGTCGAGGGCCTCGAAGTCGCTCATACTCAGGCCGTGCGCCGACTGCATCTGGCGATCGAGTTCGCATGCGATGTCGTTGTAGCTGGTCGACAACGAGCGCCAGGTGTTGCGCAATTCCGATTCCGACGTCACGACCGCATTCTAGTTGAAGACTCGATTACGTGCAATTGCATTAAATGCTTGTGCATTAAGTGCATGTGCATCTATTCTCGCTGACGTGACTTGCACAGACTCGACACTCAAACCATTCGATTCGCCGGAATCCCCGGGTTCTACGGAATCCACGGATCCGGCCACAGGAGAGGGCTGGTCCCTCAAGCTGTGGGGCATCCTCGCGGTGCTCTGCCTCGTGTTGTTCCTCGACGGTCTCGATGTGTCGATGGTGGGCGTCGCTCTACCGTCCATCGGCAACGAACTGGGCCTGTCCACTACTTCGCTGCAGTGGATCATCAACGGCTACGTCCTCGGATTCGGCGGCTTGTTGCTACTCGGCGGACGTACCGCCGATCTTCTCGGGCGCAGGAAGGTCTTCCTGATCGCGCTGACCGTGTTCGCAATCGCTTCGCTGGTCGGTGGCCTTGTCGACAACGGAACACTGCTGATCGCATCACGATTCGTGAAGGGACTGGCGGCGGCCTTCACTGCGCCGACTGCAATGTCCATTCTCACCACGACGTTCAAGGAAGGTCCGGCCCGTAACCGTGCGCTTTCGGTGTTCTCCGTGTTCGGCGCCAGTGGTTACTCGTCGGGCCTGATCCTGGGTGGACTGTTGACCAGTGCCGGTTGGCGATTCACGTTCCTGATGCCGGTTCCGTTTGCCGTCATCGCGCTGATCGGTGGGTACTTCCTCATTCCGCGGGACCGTCCCGCAGATACCGGGGGACACGACCTCGTCGGCGCCGTCACCCTGGTGACGGGAATGCTTCTCACGGTCTACACGATGGTCTCGGCTCCGACCCGTGGGTGGGCACACCCGATGACGCTGGGTTCGTTCGCCGTCGCAGCCGTGCTTCTGGCGACGTTCTTCTTCGTCGAGAAGAAGGTGGCTCATCCACTTGTGCGACTTGGGCTTCTGCGCGTCGGCACCATCGTTCGTGCGAATCTGGCCATCATCGCGCTCTTCGGTTCCTACCTGAGCTTCCAGTTCATGATGACGATCTTCCTGCAGTCGGCCCTCGGCTGGTCGCCCCTGAAGATGGCGATGGCACTGCTCCCCGCGGGCATCATCGTCGCCTTCGGATCGCCGTTCGTCGGACGGCTGGTCGACTTGTACGGCAGTGCCAAGCTCATCATCGCGGCACTGACCTCGCTCAGCGTCGGGTACCTCTGGTTCCTCTTCGCGGGCAGCGATTCACCGTCGTACGTCGTGGCGATTCTGCCGAGCGTCATCCTGCTCGGACTCGGATTCGCGTTGGGCTACACCTCGATCATGGCCCAGGCCACCTCGGGTGTCGACGACTCGGAGCAGGGTTTGGCGTCCGGGCTGGTGAACACCTCCGCTCAGGTCGGTGCGGCGCTCGTACTCGCTCTCACTACCGCCCTCGTGACCGCCGGATCGCACACCGCGTCCGGTGCCGGTACCGCCGGATTCGAACAGTTCCATCCCGGACTGATCCTGGTTACCGGAGTCGCGCTGGTGGGCTTGGCGATCACCGTCTCGCCGCTGGTACGTGGAAGGTCGCTGCGGGGAAGATCCGTGCGTGAAAGGCGCGCTGAGGAAGAAAAGGAATTGGCCGAGGTCAACTGAATACTTGCTTCATCCGCGAATGCGCTCGGCCGCGTAGGAGACAATCCTGCGCGGCCGAGTTGCTGTGTCTGAACTATCGGGTGGCAGATTTCGGGGCTGCGTCTTTCAGGGCTGCGTCTTTCAGGGCTGCGTCGAAACTCGTCGACGTAGCTTGCGAACCGAGAATCAAGGCAAGACGCACCAACATGGCTTCGCGGTCGGACGGATCAGCCTGATCCAGTGCGTTCGACAGTGCCAACCAGACGTGCTCGCGGTGGCCCTCGTCGTCGATCACCGCAGTTGTCGCCGACTGTGCCGTATCGAAGTGCGTCGGCGCAGTGCCGGCGGTGAGGTGCTTGGCCACGTCGTTCAAATGCGTGGGAGCGCTGATGCGGCAGAGCGTCAATCCGTCGGGCCGAATCACGAAGATCTCGCCGACACGAGCACCGAGGGCAGATGCGAGATTGCCTTCGGCATCGCGAATCGTGGAGTCGTTAGTTCCCGCGGTGATCACCCGTACGGTTTCCGGTGCAAGGGCCTGAGCGAGAATCTCGGCTTGCGTGTCGAGTTCGGATACCAGCTCAGCTGACAGTCCGAAAGCCAGCAGGCCGAATCCAGTACCGCGCAGACTGTTCAAGGAGGTTTTCGAACCGTCCGCCGAGACCTGGACGACTCTGTCCTCCAGCGGATCCCCGGGTAGTACGCCCTCGGTGCCCGCAGCTGTGGGCCACGTCAGCGGCGAGAGACGGGCGTGCGTTGCACTCGACTGGCGCGGGTTGATGAGGTGCGCGAATTCGCTTCGCTTGGTGGCGAGTTCGAGTACGGCGTCGCGGGTGGTCCGGTATCCATGACTGCCGGGCGACATGATGAGCGTCGACTTGCCTGCATTGTCGACGTTCTGCTGCCACGCGCTGCGACGTTCCTTCGAATACGCGTCGAGGATGCCGGTATCGGCAGCTCCGTTGATGACGGCGGCCAGTTGCCACACCAGGGTCTCGGCGTCTTCCATTCCTGAGTTGAGGCCACGCACACCGAAGATCGGAACAAGGTGCGCGGCGTCGCCGGCAAAGAGCACACGGCCGTGGGTGAAATCTTCCAGGGCGAGTGCATGGGCGCGGTAGAAGCCGAACCATTCCAGGGTCCAGGGGATGTCGCTCTCGAGCCATTCGAGGTGACGCGTGATGCGGTCACGGATGCGATCTTCTTGCGTCTCCGCTTCCGGATCGTCCGACGCATCGAGCTGGTAGTCGATGCGCCAGATGTCCCGTGGTTGGCGGTGCATGATGATCGTGGACCCCGGATTGCTGGGTGCGTCGAACCACACCAGACGCTCGGCCGGGAGTTCCGATTCCCAATGAATGTCGGCAATGACGTAGTTGCCCTCGTAGCTGTTGCCCTGCAAGCGGATTCCGCTGAGTTCGCGCATCTTGCTTCGTCCACCGTCGGCAGCCACGACCCACGCCGCGCGCAATTCGCGGGTTCCGAACGCGGTGGAGACGGTCAGTGTCACCTCGTCGTCACCGCCGGAGATGCCGGCGATCGACGACGACCAGTGGAAGTTCACCAGTGGGTGGGCGAGCAACTTGTCGGTCATGATCTGTTCGAACTCGGATTGCGAGACGTTGACCATGGGTCCGCGCGCGTCGTGCTCGGCGGATGCCATCCGGAACTGCAGTACTTCCTGATCGCGGTAGTAACTCCGACCACCCACCCACGGTAGAACGATGTCTTCGAGTTCGGCGCCGAAACCAAGGCGTTCGGCAACTTCGAGGCTGTGCCGTGACACGCAGATCGCGCGACTGCCGAACGAGACCTGATCGGCCGCTTCGAGAATCGTGACGGCAATGCCGCGCTGCGCCAAGCCCATGGCTACGCCCATGCCGACTGGGCCGGCTCCGACGATCACGACGGGAAGTGCGTCGGCCGAAGGCGCCATGGAAGCGAAGTCCTCGGGGGCGTACTTCTTCGGATGAAAGTAGGTCGACATGGTCACGAGGCTTTCTGTGCGGCAGTGTTTTTCGGGATCAGTTGAGGTTCCGGGAGTAGCAGGATGGAAACCAAGCTGATCACGGCAATGATCACGAAGTAAACGGTGATGGCGAACGAGGTGTCGAAGGCGGCGTAGAGCGCGGTGGCGATCATCGGGGCCAGACCGCCGCCGAGGATTGCGCCGATCTGGTAGCCGAGTGACGCTCCGCTGTAGCGGATGTGTGCGGGGAACAATTCGGCGAACAGTGCCGCTTGTGGGCCGGCGCAGCAGCCGAGCGTGAAGCCGAGGGCGATCATCGATACGAGCATCACCGGGACGATCGCTGTGTCGATCAGCGGAAAGAACACCGCTGCCGCCACTACCAGGGTGATCGAACTGCGGATGTAGACGGTCCGGCGTCCGAGAGTGTCCGACTTGTGAGCGCTGAAAGCCATTCCCGCCATCCAGAACGGGCAGGATGCGATGAGGAGGAAGAGCATCGTGGTTTTGCTGAAGCCGAGTTCGGTCTCGCCGTATTTGAGCACGTAAACCATGTACGCGTACGCAATTCCGTTGGTGGCGATGAAGGTTCCACCGGCGAGGAGCACTGTCTTCCAGTGTCTGGTGAGAACCTCGAGAATCGGCATGGACTCCGCCGGTGCTTCGGACTTCGAAGCGGTGAACTCGTCACTTTCCTCGAGGCCGAGACGGATCCACATCGCAACGCCCACAAGAACTGCGCTGAGCAGGAACGGGATTCGCCATCCCCAGGAGTTGAATGCATCGTCGTCCATGAAGGCGGCGAGGGGGAGATAGACGAGATTGGCCACCAGTACGCCTGCGGGAACACCGATTTGTGGTGCGCTGCCGTACAGCCCCTTCTTGCCCTCCGGTGCGTTTTCGGTGGCGACCAGAACTGCGCCGCCCCACTCGCCGCCGACACCGAGTCCCTGAACGAATCGCAAGGTCACCAGGAGTATGGGGGCGAAGACGCCGATGGCGGCGTAGTTGGGTAGCAGGCCGATGGCAACGGTGGCGCAGCCCATCAGCATCAACGAGGTGACCAACATGGATTTGCGTCCGATGCGGTCGCCGAAGTGGCCCATCACGATTCCGCCGATGGGACGCGCGACGAATCCGACGGCGAGGGTGGCGAAGGCGGCCAGGGTGCCGGCCAGATCGGACGTGCCGGGGAAGAACTGCTTGCCGAGCACGAGCGCGGCGGCGGTGCCGTAGATGAAGAAGTCGTACCACTCGATGGCGGTGCCGACAAAGCTGCCGAGGGCGGCCTTGCGCGCCTTGACCGTCGCGGCGGTGCGCGTAGCGGTCGGTGAGGCGATGGAGGTCATGAAGTGCCTTTCGAGATGAATGTGGCTTGAAGAAACAATGACGTGCGCCACAACAATTGAAAAGCGAAAGAATTGGAGGTTCTTGCACGGAAAATACGTGGAACCAGCTCCGCTGCCTGGTAGTGGGACTATTGGGCAGGTTCCGAGGGTGAAACGAATTCTATGAAAGCGCGTGCGACGCGGCTGAGGCGAGTGTTCTGGTGCCACGCGAGAACTACGTGCACCGACGGCACGACAGGGGAAGCGATGGTCTTGACGACTACCTCGAGCCCCTCGTACGTGACGTCCATCTTGGGGCGCTGGAGCAACAGCGTCCAGCCGAGTCCGCGCCCGACAAATGCCCGCGCCGTCTCGAAGTTCGCGGTTCTGTATGCAACCTTCGGGATGAATCCGCCTTCGCGGCAGACGTCGAGCGCGTGTTTGGTGCTCGGCGGCGCGTCGAGGAGAACCATCGGGTGTTCCGCGAGATCCGGAAGATGGATCGGTCGCTCGGACCGCGCGAGTGGGTGTTCGGCACCCAGGACGATCAAGGGTTCGCGGATGGCCAACGGAACTGTGCGCAATTGTGGAGACAGGTCCAGGTCGTAAGCGATCGCGAGGTCCAACTCGCCGTTCTCGAGATGTGCCTGGAGCCGATTCTGAGTGTCCTCGCGGAACTCCACCTGCGCGTCGGGATTCTCACGGGTGAACCCGGCGATCATCGACGGCAATACCGTCGGCCCCAGAGCGGGATAGCAACCGATCGCGATGGGCCCCGACACGCTTCCGCCGGTTCCGAGCGCATCGGATTCGAGTTCCCCGGCTTGCTGAAGTAGCGCCCGGGCGCGCACCAGAACGGATTCACCGGTGCGGGTCAGTTGAATGCCGAATGAGCGACGGCGAACGCACAGTTGAACTTTGAGCGCGCGTTCGAGTTCGGTGAGCGACGCGGACAGGGCGGAGGGGGAGAGATGCAAGCGCTCGGCCGCGGCGCTGATCGTCCCGGTCTCGGCTACCGCGACAAACGCAGCCAGCTGACGCATCGTGTACGTGGGAGCAGGATCGATGCGAGGCATGAGATCGACAGTAGTCGGATAGATTGCCCTGAATTGTTTGGTGTGGCACCGTGAAGAGGTCGACGATCAATCGCTGACCTGCGTCTTCGTGGTGCCCCCGGCAGGATTCGAACCTGCGACCTTTCGCTCCGGAGGCGAACGCTCTATCCCCTGAGCTACGGGGGCGCACCGAATGCTCGGTGTGCCGATTGGGCTGCGTTAGCGTAGCGCATCACGGGGGGACAAGACCAAACCGGCACCCGTCTCGGCATGGCGTCGTCGCGGGAGGCAGTCGAGGATGCGGCCGGGGACCATGGTCGTCGAATCATCTGTACCGACTGACTCGGATGCTTTTTACGCCTAGGCTCGGCTCTGAGCACAGGCTCGGGCGGACTGCTCGGGCACCCTCGTGAGGTACGGGAGTCGTTGATGACCGATCACCACTATTCCGAAGACCAGCTCGCGCTCGACCTGAAGTGGTGGGCAGCGGCCAACTACCTGACCGTTGCGCAGATCTATCTGAAAGACAACACGCTTCTGCGGGAACCGTTGCGAGCCGAGCACATCAAGCCTCGACTGCTCGGGCACTGGGGGACCAGCCCCGGCCTGTCGATGATCTACACGCTCCTCAATCGGCACATCGTCACCACTGATGCTGACTGGCTGTACGTCACCGGCCCGGGGCACGGCGGCCCGGCGCTGGTCGCGTCGACGTATCTCGAGGGAACGTATTCGGAGATCTATCCGGAAGTCTCGGACGACGCCGAGGGTATCCACCGGATGTGTCGGCGATTCTCGGCTCCCGGCGGAGTGCCCAGCCATGTGAGTGTGCAGACACCCGGAAGCATCCACGAAGGCGGCGAGCTCGGCTACGCACTTGCACATGCGGCCGGCGCTGCCTTCGATCATCCGAACCTCGTGGTGGCCTGTGTGATCGGCGACGGCGAAGCGGAGACCGGGCCGTTGTCCGGCTCGTGGAAGCTCCCGGCGTTCCTCAATCCACGACGCGACGGCGCGGTGTTGCCGATCCTGCACGTGAACGGCGCCAAGATCGCGGGCCCGACCGTGTACGGGCGCAGCAGCGACGAGGACATTCAGGCCTACCTCGGCGGCCAGGGGTGGGCGCCGATCGTCGTCTCCGGTGACGACCCCGACGTCGTGTTTCCTCAGTTGTATCAAGCGATCTCGCAGGCACACGAGAAGATCCGCGAGATGCAGGGTGCCGCACGCCGAGGCGACGAGTGGACGGGTTCGTGGCCGGCAATAGTCTTGCGGACGCCGAAAGGATGGACCGGTCCACACACCGTCGACGGAATCTTGGTCGAGGGCACACATCGTGCGCACCAGGTGCCGTTGTCCGGCGTGCGAACCAACGAATCGCATCTGCGGCAACTCGAAGAGTGGATGCGGTCGTACCGTCCGGACGAGTTGTTCGACGCCAACGGATCACTGGCCGCGGAACTGGCGGCGCTCTCGCCGGCGGGGGACAAACGCATGGGGAGCACTCCCTACGCGAACGGTGGGCGACTTCGCGTCGATCTCCCGATGCCGCCGCTCGAAAAGTACGCGCTTCCCATCCAATCCCCGGGTTCGACCTTCCACGAGACGACACGAGTTCTCGGCGAGCTTCTGCGCGACATCTACGCCGCCACGGAAACCGAGGACAGCGGCGGGATCTTCCGACTCTTCTGTCCGGACGAGACGTCGAGCAATCGCCTCGGCGCCGTGTTCGAGACAACCGACCGCTGCTGGCAATTGCCGATCACCGACTACGACGACGGACTGTCCTCGGACGGTCGTGTCATGGAGGTCCTCAGCGAGCACCTCTGCGAGGGTTGGCTCGAGGGTTATCTGTTGTCCGGTCGACACGGGATGTTCGCGAGCTACGAAGCATTTGCGATGGTGAGTGTGTCGATGCTCATCCAGCACGCCAAGTGGCTCCAACATGCCGTCGACCTGCCGTGGCGGGCGTCCGTCGCTTCGCTCAACGTGCTGTTGACCAGTACGTGCTGGCGCAACGACCACAACGGATTCAGTCATCAGGGCCCCGGCATGATCGACGCCGTTATTCCCTTGGCACCCAGTGTGATCCGCGTGTGGCTACCGCCGGACTCCAACACCTTGCTCTCGATCTCGGACCACTGCCTGCGTAGTACCGACCACGTCAACCTGATAGTCGTGGACAAGCAACCGCACCTGCAATACCTCACGCTCGAGCAAGCGCACGAGCACTGCGCGGCGGGCGCTTCGGTGTGGGAATGGGCCGGAACCGAAGCACGCGGACAGGAACCGGACGTGGTCCTGGCCGCTGCGGGAGATGTGCCGACGCAGGAGATCCTGGCTGCTGCACAGTTGCTGCGCGATCACACGCCAGAACTGATCACCCGCGTCGTCAACGTCGTCGATCTGATGGCCTTGCTGACGCCAACCGAGCATCCCCACGGATTTGGGGAGCGTGTCTTCCTCGATTTGTTCACCGCGCAGACCGACGTCGTGTTCGCATTCCACGGATACTCGCGTGCGGTGCACGAACTGATTCACGGGCGTCCGAGTCCCGAACGCTTCCACGTTCGCGGATTCAGTGAACAGGGAACAACCACAACACCGTTCGACATGGTTGTCCTCAACAAGATGAGCCGCTACCACCTGGTGATCGAGGCGCTACGACGCTCCAAGCGTCGGCCGGCCGGGGCGTCCGAGTTGGCGGAGTTCTGCCGGACACAGCTCGAAAAGCACTCGCGTTACATCGTCGAGTACCTCGAAGACATGCCGGAGGTAGAAAACTGGACCTGGTCCTGAAATTCAGGACCAGGCCCAGTTGGGTCTGAACATTCTCGGTTCAGCTCAGTGCAGTGCAGTGCAGTTCAGTTCATGGGCAGCGGCACTGCGCCGCGAGCTGCCAACATGTCGGTCATCAGCTTGGACTCGCTCTGCTGCGTGTTGACCATGGTCTGCGCCAGGCTGCGCACCGGACCCTCGGTGGCGTCGGCAGCTGCGTACTCCATCATCGGAAGCCCACCTTCGTGGTGACGAAGCATCAACTGCAGGAACAAGGTGTCGAGTTGCAGGCCTTCCGCCGCGCGGAGAGCCGCGAGGTCCTCGGGGGACGCCATGCCGGGCATGGTGTCGACCGGGCCGGAATGAGCCATGTCCATCGTGGCCGAAGTCCCGTGCGATCCGTGGCCGGAGCCTGAATCCGACGACATCCACTCCATGTACGGCCCCACCTTGGACAGCGGCTGATCCCACATGGTCAGCCACGCCTGCATTTGACCGAGCTGGTTCTGCTGCGTGGTCAAGATGTCGAACGCCAGCGTGCGCACATCGTTGTCCGTGGACTTCGTCAGGGCGATGGACGCCATGTCGACGGCCTGGCTGTGGTGCACGCTCATGTCCTGAGCGAAGCCCACGTCCACCGAATCCGATGCCGGAACGGTCAGTGACGACTTCGCATCGGGTCCGAGGAGGTTGGTCAGTGCGCCGAGGGCAAAACCGACGGCGATCGCGCCGATCAGACCGATGATCAGCAGTGCGGTGCGCTGACTCGGCTTCGAAGGCTGATCGGTGGTCTCTGAACTATTCACCGGACTATCCACCGGCGGGAATCTGCTCGTCGGTGGCCGGGGTAGCGCCCGTGCCGTCCATCTGGATGGCGTCGGCGCCCGGAGGCGTCGGATCGAACGGCGACGTCGACGGGGTGAACAGCGGGTTGGTGCAGCTCGCTCCGACCTCGGGGTAGACGTTCGGGTTCTGGTTCAACGCGGTGATGAACTGATCGATGCGATCGTCGTCGGCCTTGTCGATCTCGAGGCGATGGCCCCACGACTGCAGAGAAATGGGGCTGCTCTGGCCGGGGAACGGCGACATCAGCATGTAGGACTTGCCGTTGACGCGTCCGGCGAGGTTGTCGATCTGGTCCTGGTCGACGAGATCGGGGTTGTACGTGATCCAGATGGCGCCGTGCTCGAGCGAGTGGACGGCGTTCTCGGTGCGAATCGGGTCGGCGTACACGGTTCCGGTGCAGTTCGCCCAGGTGGCGTCGTGCGGGCCACCGAACGGCGGGGTCTGGTCGTACGCCACGCGCTGAGTGGAATCGACGTGCTGGCCGGCCGGGTACTCGATCTTGAGGACGCCGTCGATCTTGTCGGACGGATCCTTGTTCTCGGAGCTGTACTTGTACGGCTCGAGGGCCTGCCGCTCCTCGACCTTGGGCCACAGATTGATACCGAGCACGGCGATGAGTGCGAGCACAGCCACACCGGCGCCGATCGACAGCCAGGGGATCTGGCGGGGAGCGGGGACGCCGCCCTTGCCCTTCTTGGCCGGCCGACTGTTCTTGTTGGCGGCCTTGATGGCCTTGGCTGATTTGGCCCCGGAGTTCTTGTTGGGACCGCGACTATCGGAACCGCTTGGCATCGATTGGGCTCTTTCGGTGTGTGGGCTTGAGGTGTGGCGCGCCCGCGCATGAAGGTACGCGGTGGTAGCTCGGGCATTACCACTGTACTTTCCGAGTCTGAGGGCAAACTTTGAGAGTGGCGTGCGACACGCCACAGCGGCCCCGCGCACGTTCACGGAGAGCGAGGCGTGAGGCGAGTCTCCACTTCCGGTGTGCAGGCAATAGGATGAATACCTGTGACTCCAGCTGACCTTGCCGAACTGCTCCGCGGAACCGCAGCGAGCGTCCTTGCCTATCGTGGCCTCGACGTATCCGTGCTGCCCGAAACCCTTACCGTCGAGCGACCACGCAACCCCGAGCACGGCGATTACGCCACCAACATTGCCATGCAGGTAGCCAAGAAGGTCGGCACCAATCCCCGCGAGCTGGCGGGCTGGATCGCCGAAGCCCTCACCGCTGCCGACGGAATCGAATCCGCCGAGATCGCCGGACCCGGCTTCCTCAACATTCGGTTGGACAAGGACGCCCAGGGCGCGATCGTCGTGTCGGTTCTCGAAGCCGGTGCGTCGTACGGCTCGGGTGACTCCCTCGCCGGCAAGAAGATCAACCTCGAATTCGTCTCGGCCAACCCCACCGGACCGATTCACCTCGGTGGAACCCGTTGGGCTGCAGTCGGAGACGCGCTCGGACGCATTCTGTCCGCGCAGGGTGGATTGGTCACACGTGAGTACTACTTCAACGATCACGGTGCCCAGATCGACCGCTTCTCGCGTTCACTGATCGCTCCAGCGAAGGGTGAACCTGCTCCGGAAGACGGTTACGCCGGTGCATACATCGCCGACATCGCCGCCTCGGTTCTGAAGCAGCGTCCCGACGTCATGGAGCTGCCCGCCGACGAGCAGCAGGAAACCTTCCGCGCCATCGGCGTCGAATTGATGTTCACGCACATCAAGCAGACCCTCCACGACTTCGGCGTCGACTTCGACGTCTACTTCCACGAGAACTCGCTCTTCGAATCCGGTGCGGTCGAGAAGGCCGTCGAATCCCTCAAGGGTTCGGGCAACCTCTTCCACGAAGACGGTGCGTGGTGGCTCAAGAGCACCGACTACGGCGACGACAAGGACCGCGTCGTCATCAAGAGCGACGGCAACGCCGCCTACATCGCCGGTGACATCGCCTACTTCCAGAACAAGCGCGCCCGCGGGTTCGACCTCTGCATCTACATGCTCGGTGCCGACCATCACGGATACATCGGCCGTCTCAAGGCTGCCGCGGCCGCATTCGGCGACGATCCGGACACCGTCGAGGTGCTGATCGGCCAGATGGTCAACCTCGTCAAGGACGGCACTGCCGTCAAGATGAGCAAGCGCGCAGGCACCGTCATCACCCTCGACGACCTCGTCGAGGCAATCGGCGTCGACGCCTCGCGTTACGTCATGATCCGCTCGTCGGTCGACTCGAGCATCGACATCGATCTCGACCTGTGGACCAAGACCAGCAGCGAGAACCCCGTCTACTACGTCCAGTACGCGCATGCACGCCTCTCGGCGATCGCTCGCAACGCCGCGGACCTCGGTCTGTCCGCCGACGCGAGCAACCTCGCCCTGCTCACCGTCGAGCAGGAGGGTGACCTCATCCGCACGATCGGCGAGTACCCACGCGTCGTGTCGAGCGCGGCGAATCTGCGTGAGCCGCACCGTATTGCCCGCTACCTCGAAGAACTCGCGGGTGCGTACCACCGCTTCTACGGCGCGTGCCGCATCCTTCCGCAAGGCGACGAAGACGCCACCGACGTGCACCGCGCGCGTCTGGCTCTCTGCGCCGCCACCCGACAGGTCCTGGCCAACGGCCTCGAACTGCTCGGCGTCACCGCACCGGAGCAAATGTGAACGCGCACCCCGCCGGCCCCAAGCATGCCGAGCAGTTGCAGGCCCCCGGCTTGCCCGACCGTCCTGCCAGCCCCGAAGCCTTCGGTGAACTCTCACCGCAGGTGTGGCCGCGCAACGCTTCTCGCGGCGACGACGGTGAAGTGACCCTCGCGGGTGTCAAGGTCGGTGAACTTGCCGAGAAGTACGGCACCCCGCTGTTCGTCATCGACGAGGACGACTTCCGCTCGCGTTGCCGCGACATGGCCCGCGCCTTCGGCCCGGATGCCAAGGTGCACTACGCATCCAAGGCATTCCTCTGTGGCGAGATCGCACGCTGGGTCGCCGACGAAGGCCTCTCGCTCGACGTCTGCTCCGGCGGCGAACTGGCGATCGCGTTGCACGCGGACTTCCCGGCCGAGCGAATTGCCATGCACGGCAACAACAAGTCAGTCGCCGAACTGGCCGCTGGTGTCGCCGCGGGCGTCGGACACGTCGTGCTCGACTCGGCGATCGAGATCGACCGACTCGATCGTGTCGCCGGTGAGGCCGGTGTCGTTCAAGACGTGTTGATCCGACTGACCGTCGGCGTCGAAGCGCATACCCACGAATTCATCTCCACCGCACACGAGGACCAGAAGTTCGGTTTCTCGCTGGCCGGGGGAGCCGCGATCGACGCGGTCCGTCGCGTCTTCGCTGCCGACAACTTGCGACTGGTCGGCCTGCACAGCCACATCGGTTCGCAGATCTTCGACGTCGACGGTTTCGAGGTGGCAGCGCACCGCGTGATCGGTTTGCTCCGCGACGTCGTCACCGAGTTCGGAGTCGAGAAGACCAAGCAGATTTCGATCATCGACCTCGGCGGCGGCATGGGGATCTCGTACATCCCCTCCGACGACCCGCCGCCCGTCGACGAACTGGCAGCAAAGCTCGGCCACATCGTGCGCAACGAGTCCGCACTGGCCGGATTGCCGGAGCCGACGCTTGCCGTCGAACCCGGCCGCGCCATCGCCGGACCTGGCACGGTGACGCTCTACGAGGTCGGCACCATCAAGGACGTCACGGTGGGTAGCTCGCTGACACGCCGCTACATCAGCGTCGACGGCGGGATGAGCGACAACATCCGCACGTCCCTCTACGGTGCGGAGTACGAAGCCAAGTTGGTTTCGCGAACTTCCGAGGCTGATCCCGTCGTTGCACGTATCGTCGGTAAGCACTGCGAGTCCGGTGACGTGGTCATTCGGGACACCTGGATGCCCGAGGACGTCGGGCCCGGTGATTTACTAGCGGTAGCAGCGACCGGTGCATACTGCTATTCGATGTCGAGCAGGTACAACCTGCTCACCCGCCCAGCCGTGGTGGCGGTGCGTGACGGAGTCTCACGCGTGATTCTGCGGAGGGAAACAGTGGAAGATCTGCTCAGCTTGGAGGTATCGCAGTGACGAGCGAATCGGCGCATCGCGCTATCGGTGTGGCCGTTCTCGGCCTCGGCAACGTCGGGAGCGAGGTCGTCCGGATCATTCGTGAGCAGGCCGAGGAACTCGAAGCTCGCGTCGGCGCCCCGTTGGAACTGCGGGGAGTTGCCGTCCGCCGTATCGGCTCGGACCGCGGAATTCCCGAGGAACTGCAGACGACGGACGCCGAGTCCCTGGTCGGTCGTGACGACGTCGACATCGTGGTCGAGGTGATCGGCGGAATCGAGCTCCCTCGCAAGCTGATTCTTTCTTCCCTCAACTCCGGTAAGTCGGTCGTGACCGCCAACAAGGCGCTGCTCGCGGACCACACCGGTGAATTGGCGGAGGCTGCAGAGGCCAACTCTGTCGACCTGTACTTCGAGGCCGCTGTTGCCGGTGCGATCCCCGTGATCCGCCCGCTCACACAGTCGTTGGCCGGAGACCGTGTCAACAAGGTCGCCGGAATCGTGAACGGCACCACCAACTTCATCCTCTCCGCGATGGACGAGACCGGCGCCGACTACGAGGAGACCCTCGCCGAAGCCGGACGCCTCGGATACGCGGAAGCCGACCCGACCGCGGACGTCGAAGGCTACGACGCCGCGGCGAAGGCTGCGATCCTCGCGTCGATCGCGTTCCACACCCGCGTCACTGCCGCGGACGTGTACCGCGAAGGAATCTCCACGATCACCTCCGCCGACCTGGCGTCGGCGAAGGCACTCGACTGCACGATCAAGTTGCTCTCGATCTGCGAGCGCATCGTCACGCCCAAGGGCAAGGAGCGGATTTCCGCTCGCGTGTACCCGGCGCTGGTTCCGCTCAGCCATCCGCTGGCCTCGGTCAACGGCGCGTTCAACGCCGTTGTCGTGGAAGCAGAGAACGCCGGCCGGCTCATGTTCTACGGCCAGGGCGCTGGCGGCGCCCCCACCGCTTCCGCGGTGATGGGTGACCTGGTGATGGCGGCGCGCAACAAGGTTCACGGCGGCCGCGGCCCCCGCGAGTCCAAGTACGCCAAGCTCAAGGTCGCCCCGATGGGCGACATCCTCACGCGCTACTACGTGAACATGGAGGTCGCGGACAAGGAAGGTGTGCTGTCCGCAGTCGCCGCCGAGTTCGCCAAGCACGGCGTGAGCATCTCCGTCGTCCGCCAGGAGGGCGCCGGCGCCGGCGCGCGTCTGGTGGTCGTCACTCATGTAGCAACCGACGCGGCTCTCTCCGAGACCGTGGCGGCCCTCAACGAACTCGAATTCGTCACCGCTGTGACCAGCGTGCTGCGACTGGAAGGCACTGAACAATGACCGGCATCGTCAACCCCGTCCACAAGGCATGGCCGGGTCTCATCGAGGCATACCGGGACCGTCTCGCGATCGGTGACAACTGGAAGACCGTCACCCTGCGCGAAGGCGGCACCCCGCTCCTGCCGGCCGGCCACCTCTCCGAGATCACCGGCTGCGACGTCTACCTCAAGGTCGAGGGTCTCAACCCCACCGGTTCCTTCAAGGACCGCGGCATGACGATGGCCGTCACCGACGCCTTGGCCCGGGGCCAGCGCGCAGTTCTGTGCGCGTCCACCGGCAACACCTCCGCCTCGGCCGCTGCGTATGCAGCCAAGGCAGGCATGACCTGCGCCGTGCTCATCCCGCAGGGCAAGATCGCCATGGGCAAGCTTGCGCAGGCAGTCATGCACGGCGCCAAGATCATTCAGGTCCAGGGCAACTTCGACGACTGCCTCGAACTGGCACGCAAGACCACGGCGGAATTCCCCACCATCGGTCTGGTCAACTCCGTCAACCCGGTGCGCATCGAAGGTCAGAAGACCGCGGCATTCGAGATCATGGACGTGCTCGGCAAGGCTCCCGACGTGCACGCTCTCCCGGTCGGAAACGCAGGAAACATCACCGCGTACTGGCGCGGATACTCCGAGTACTACGCCGACGGTCTGACCACGGTCAAGCCCCGCATGCTCGGCGTCCAGGCAGCCGGTGCGGCTCCGCTGGTCAACGGCGCACCCGTCAAGGATCCCGAAACCATCGCTACCGCAATCCGAATCGGTTCCCCCGCTTCCTGGAACGGCGCTGTCGCCGCGAAGGAAGAGTCGAACGGTGCATTCCGTGCCGCCACCGACGAGAAGATCCTCGAGGCTTACCGTCTGATCGCCGCCACCGAGGGCGTCTTCGTCGAACCGGCGTCGGCAGCCAGTGTCGCCGGCCTGCTCGCCGCACGCGCAGAGGGCTGGCTCGAGCCGGGCCTGACCGTCGTGTGCACGGTGACCGGTAACGGTCTCAAGGATCCTGACACGGCTTTGAAGGGTATGCCGAACGTCGAGCCGATCGGTGTCGATCCCGTTGCCGTCGCGGCTGCCCTCGAGCTTGCATAGTGTCCGTGGATTCATCGACCACTCCGCGGAATCCGGTGTCTGACATGACTATAACCCTGCCTATCGGCCTTTCGGTGACTGCTCGCGTCCCGGCCTCGAGTGCAAACTTGGGGCCGGGGTTCGACACCCTCGGTCTGGCGTTGGGGTTGTACGACGAAATCGTGGTCACCACAACGGATTCGGGCCTTCAGATTCGCGTCGAAGGTGAAGGCGCTGCCGACGTACCTTGGGGTCCTTCGCATCTCGTGGTTCGCGCTATCGAGCGCGGTCTCGAAGCGGCCGGGGTGTGGGCTAGTGGCCTGGACGTGTTGTGCCGCAACGCGATCCCGCACTCGCGCGGGTTGGGATCCTCGGCTTCTGCGGCTGTCGGCGGACTGGCAGCAGCCAACGGTCTGGCGCGCGCACTCGATGCCGAGATCGGCTTGACGGCAGAGCAGCTGGTTCAACTCTCGTCCGAGTTCGAAGGTCACCCGGACAATGCGTCTGCCAGTGTTCTCGGTGGCGCAGTCGTCTCGTGGAGTTGCCCACCGGCCGTCGAAGGCGACGAGCCGATCTACTCCGCGGCGAAACTCGATGTCCATCCCGACATCCGTGCTGTGGCACTGGTTCCCGAGGAGCGGTCGTCCACCGCACACACTCGCGGCCTCCTGCCCGAATTGGTTCCGCACCAGGATGCCTCGTTCAACGCGAGCCGCAGCGCGCTGGCTGTCGTTGCGCTCACTGCTCGGCCCGATCTGTTGATGGCAGCCACCGAGGATCGCCTGCATCAGGCGCAGCGCGCACCCGCACTGCCGCTCACGACGCGATGGATCGGGATCTTGCGCGAGGCGGGCATTGCCGCGACCGTTTCGGGAGCAGGCCCCACCGTGTTGGCGCTCAGCACAGAGCCTTTCCCCGTCGAGCTCGCCGAAGCGGCGCGGGCAGACGGACTACGTGTGCTCGAATTGGACATCGCCGACGGCGTCGAAGTATCCACGACGACGGTCTGATCCCTGCCTTGGTCCTGGTGATCGCCCACTACCGATCGGTAGTGAACTGACACACCCAGTCGTCCAAATTCTTGCCGGACTCAGGTTTGGACGCTATCCTGGGCTATGTCCGTACATCGTGCGCGTCAGTCGCCGGTGCATCACCAGGGGGCAAAACTCCTTCCCAATCGGGGTCCACAGTCCTTGGCATGATTCTCGCAGGCATGATCCTCACGCTTGTACCTTCTTCGAAGGTTTGAATCCTCCGCGGATCGAACACTCAGAGGTTCCATATCTCTGGGGTTCAACACACGGGGGAGTGAATCGTCGACGAAGGCGCGTTGGGCAGGTTTGCGAGCGCATGAAAAGTTTGAGGCGAGAGTTTCCGACAATCATGTGACGGCGGACAAGCCGGCAGTTCTGGACAGCAACCACGTACGGCACCACCGAGTTCGGTATTCAATCGAACTGCGGGACGAACCCTCGACTTTGCGCAGTGCGAGTGAGGGAAGGAAAGGACCTCCGTGACCGATACGGACCTCATCGCCACTTCTGCACCCGCCGGGTCGGAATCAGGCGACAATTCTCAGGCGTCATCTTCAGCATCGAACGGTGCGGTGGCGACCTCCACGAAGCGTGCCGAAACGCGCCGTGGTGCCGGACTCTCCGGCATGGTGCTCACCGAACTCCGCACTCTTGCGGGTGAACTGGGCATCAAAGGCACTTCCGGCATGCGCAAGGGCGACCTGATCGCAGCCATCAAGGAGCGCCAGGGCGGCAGCGCAAAGGCTGCACCCGCACAGAGCGAACTCACTCTCGACGACGCACCCGTTGCGCGCACTCGTGCCAAGAGCGCCCGCGCCGCACGCACCGAAACCCCCGCAGCCGAAACGGCTCCCGCGGCAGAATCCGCTCCTGCCGAGGCAGCGCCTGCGCGTACCGAATCCGCCGAGGATTCCGATCAGAGCGCACCCCGTCGTGGACGTCAGCGTCGCGGCGCCGCTCGTCGTGCAGGTTCACCCGACCAGGGTGAACTGAGCATCGAGCAGGACACTCCTTCGGCAAAGTCCGACGCGGACACCTCGAAGGCTGTCGATACCTCGAAGGTCACCGAGACCGCCAAGGCTGAGGCTCCGGTCGAGCGTCCTGCGCGCACCGAGGGCAAGTCCGACGCTGATCAGGCTCCCGCCGAGCAGGGCAACGAGCGTCCCCGCCGCGAGCGCAACCGGGACAATCAGGGCCAGCGAGATAACCAGGGCCAGCGCGAGAACCAGGGCAACCGGGGTAACCAGGATCGCCAGGATCGCCAGG
The DNA here is from genome assembly GCF_046097995.1 of Rhodococcus sp. 5A-K4. Lineage (NCBI taxonomy): Bacteria > Bacillati > Actinomycetota > Actinomycetes > Mycobacteriales > Nocardiaceae > Rhodococcus > Rhodococcus sp. 5A-K4. The sequence goes on along the minus strand of NZ_JBJURM010000030.1, from coordinate 17,667 downwards.
ACCGTCAGGATCGCGGCAATCAGAACAACGCCGGCCAGAACAACGCCGGTCCGCGTACGGACAACCGCAACAACGGACCGGACGACGACGAAGAGGGTGGACGCGGACGCCGCGGACGCCGTTTCCGCGAGCGCCGTGGCCGTGGTCGCGACCGCGGTGAGGGTGGCGCACCCAACGATTCGCGTGAGACCGAAATCCGCGAGGACGACGTCCTTCAGCCGGTCGCCGGCATCCTCGACGTGCTCGACAATTACGCCTTCGTGCGTACGTCCGGGTACCTCGCCGGTCCCAACGACGTCTACGTCTCCATGAACCTGATCCGCAAGAACGGCCTTCGCCGTGGCGACGCCATCACCGGTGCCGTCCGCGTCTCGCGTGACGGTGAGCAGGGCAGCCAGCGTCAGAAGTTCAACCCGCTGGTCCGCATCGACACGGTCAACGGCGGCGACGTCGAGGCCGCGAAGAAGCGCCCTGAGTTCAACAAGCTCACGCCGCTGTACCCGAACCAGCGTCTGCGCCTCGAGACCGAGCAGCACATTCTCACCACGCGTGTCATCGACCTGGTGATGCCCATCGGTAAGGGCCAGCGCGCCCTCATCGTGAGCCCGCCCAAGGCCGGTAAGACCAGCGTGTTGCAGGCGATCGCGAATGCCGTCGCCACCAACAATCCTGAGTGCTACCTGATGGTCATCCTCGTGGACGAGCGTCCCGAGGAAGTGACCGACATGCAGCGCAGCGTGAAGGGTGAGGTCATTTCCTCCACCTTCGACCGCCCGCCGGGAGATCACACCGCAGTTGCCGAGCTGGCAATCGAGCGTGCGAAGCGCCTGGTCGAGATGGGTAAGGACGTCGTCGTACTGCTCGACTCCATCACGCGTCTGGGTCGTGCGTACAACAACTCCTCGCCGGCGTCCGGACGCATCCTCTCCGGTGGTGTCGACTCGACGGCGCTCTACCCGCCGAAGCGTTTCCTCGGCGCTGCCCGCAACATCGAGAACGGCGGATCGCTCACCATCATCGCCACGGCGATGGTCGAGACCGGATCCACCGGCGACACCGTGATCTTCGAAGAGTTCAAGGGCACCGGCAACGCCGAGCTCAAGCTCGATCGCAAGATCGCCGAACGCCGCGTGTTCCCGGCCGTGGACGTCAACCCGTCCAGCACGCGTAAGGACGAGCTGCTCCTGAGCCCGGACGAAGCTGCTGTGCTGCACAAGCTCCGCCGCGTCCTGTCCGGTCTGGACTCGCATCAGGCCATCGATCTGCTGATCGATCGACTGAAGAAGAGCAAGAACAACCTCGAGTTCCTGATGCAGGTCTCCAAGACCGCACCGGGTGCGATCGACGACTGATCGACTCGACGTCAAAGGCCCACAACCAGCTGGTTGTGGGCCTTTTGCGTGGGCGGAACAAAACCGAGGGGCAGTGCGTTGACAACTTCGTACAGCCACCCCGAGGCGTGCGAGACGCGGATTATCTGGTGAGGTACCGCATCTGGCATACTGAACGGCCGAGTCCGGTTCCGGTTCACGATGTCGATTGGCGACGTCGACCCGGCGACCATTGAAAGGGACACCATGAAGGCAGGAATCCACCCAACCTACGTAGCGACCACCGTCGTCTGCGGTTGCGGTAACACGTTCGAGACCCACAGCACCAAGGAGTCCGGACGCATCAACGTCGAGGTTTGCTCGCAGTGCCACCCGTTCTACACGGGCAAGCAGAAGATTCTCGACACCGGTGGACGCGTCGCTCGCTTCGAGGCTCGCTACGGCAAGCGCGCAGACAGCAAGGTCCCGGCCACCGAGTCCTAGCTGTTCCGCCGACGCCCGATCTGCCATGCGCAGATCGGGCGTCGGCTTTTTTGTGCCTGCACTCGGTTTGCGCGTTTCCCGGGTCCCGGCGTCGAAATACCTTCAAGCGCGCACCGTAGGAATCGAAACTCAGAGCGGAGCGAACCATGGCAGGCGCAACCCAGCCCTCGGCCATCGACGACATCTTGGCGGAGCACGCCGGTCTCGAAGCGCAGATGTCCGATCCGGCGCTGCACAACGACCCTGCCGCTGCCAGGCGCGTCGGTAAGCGGTTCTCCGAGCTCTCGCCGATCATGTCGACGTACAACAAGCTCACGGCTGCGCAGGACGATCTGGAAGCTGCGCGCGAACTCGCCGCCGACGATTCCAGCTTCGCCGCCGAGATCCCCGATCTCGAAGCCGAGGTCGCGCAGCTCGAGCAGACGCTGACCGATCAGTTGGCACCGCGTGATCCGCATGACGGCGACGACATCGTCCTCGAAGTGAAGTCCGGTGAGGGCGGCGAAGAATCCGCGCTCTTCGCCTCGGACCTGGCCCGCATGTACGTCCGCTACGCGGAACGGCACGGCTGGCGCGTCGAGATCCTCGACGCGACGGTCTCCGATCTCGGCGGATACAAGGAAGCCACGCTGTCGATCAAGAGCAAGTCAGATACCCCGGACGGAGTGTGGGCGAGGCTCAAGTTCGAGGGCGGGGTTCACCGCGTCCAGCGAGTGCCCGTCACCGAATCCCAGGGACGCGTACACACTTCGGCCGCCGGCGTTCTGGTCTACCCGGAGCCCGAAGAGGTCGAGCAAGTCCAGATCGACGAGAGTGACCTGCGTATCGACGTCTACCGTTCGTCCGGCAAGGGCGGTCAGGGCGTCAACACCACGGACTCCGCGGTTCGAATCACGCACCTTCCGACCGGCATCGTCGTCACCTGCCAGAACGAGCGCTCGCAGCTCCAGAACAAGGCGCGTGCCATGCAGGTGCTTGCAGCCCGTTTGCAGGTAGTCGCCGAGGAAGCCGCGGACGCAGAAGCGTCGGCAGGTCGCCAGAGTCAGGTTCGGACGGTGGACCGTTCGGAGCGCATCCGCACCTACAACTTCCCTGAGAACCGCATCACCGATCACCGCATCGGATTCAAGTCGCACAACCTCGACGCAGTGCTCGACGGTGAGCTCGACGCACTTCTCGACGCATTGGGCAAGGCGGACCGAGAGGCGCGTCTCGCGGCCGAGTAGATGCAGACCATGACTGACCTCCGTCCCGCCGGGAACTCGGTGAACCGCGTGTCGGTCGAGCGTGGCAGGCTGTACCCGTGAGTCGACTTCCACTTCGTTTGGCGCTGATCGAAGCTGCAAAACAGCTCGACGCCGCAGGTGTGCCCAGCCCACGCACCGACGCCGAGTTGTTGGCATCCCACCTGCTCGGCGTCGAACGCACGCGTCTCGGGCTGATTCCGTTGGTCGATCCTGAGGTCATCGCGGCGTTCGACGAGTTGGTGGCGCAACGCGTGAAGCGGATTCCGTTGCAGCACATCATCGGAGTCGCATCGATGGGCAACATCGACGTCGCTGTCGGTCCGGGTGTCTTCATTCCGCGGCCCGAAACCGAATTGCTCATGGGTTGGGCGCTCTCGTTCCTCGAAGGTTGCGGAAGCAAGCCGCCGGTAGTTCTGGACCTGTGCACGGGATCGGGTGTACTCGCGCTGTCCATCGCCGAGGCCCGTCCAGACGCCGTCGTTCACGCCGTGGAGAAAGAGCCCGCCGCGTTGGCGTGGGCGCGTCGTAATGCTGCCGACCGCGAGGCCGCCGGTGATACACCGATCCATCTGCATCAGGGCGATGTCACCGATCGGAACCTGTTGCCAGGGCTCGAGGGCGGCGTCGATCTGGTCGTGTCCAATCCGCCGTACATCCCCGAAGGCGCGCAATTGCAGCCTGAGGTCATGGATTACGACCCGCACACCGCGTTGTTCGGTGGCGCCGACGGTCTGTCCGTCATCAAACCCATGATCAGCAACATCGCGCGGTGGCTTCGAATCGGCGGCGCGGCAGGCATCGAGCACGACGACACCAACGGCGACGGCGTCGCTGCGCTGTTCTCGGCGCGCCGGGTGTTCGGCGACGTTGCGCAGCATCCCGATCTTGCCGGTCGTCCGCGTTTCGTCGTCGCCAGACGTGTCGCCACCGACGTCGAAGCGCAGCGGAATCGAACGCCCGAAGTGCAGAGTGAAAGGATGGCTGAGTGAGCACCGTGTACGACTGCAGTCAGACAGATTCCCGAACCGCAGGCTTGGCCGCCGCGAAGAACGCGCTCAAGGCCGGCCGACTCGTAGTTCTCCCTACCGACACCCTTTACGGACTCGCCGCGGACGCGTTCGACAGCGAAGCTGTCACGAGTCTGTTGCGTGCCAAGGGACGCGGGCGAGACATGCCCGTCCCGGTACTGGTCGGATCGTGGAACACCATCGACGGGCTCGTCTACAGCGTGCGCCCCCAGGCCCGGGATCTGATCCGCGCGTTCTGGCCCGGCGGACTGAGCTTGGTCGTCGAGCAGGCGCCTTCACTTGCCTGGGACCTCGGTGATACCCGCGGAACCGTCATGCTCCGCATGCCCCTGCACCCGGTTGCCCTCGAACTGTTGCGCGATGTCGGACCGCTTGCCGTCTCGAGCGCCAACATTTCGGGGCGTCCGCCGGCAACTACCGTCGAGGAAGCCCGAGATCAGCTCGGCGGATCTGCCAGCGTGTACCTCGACGGAGGCAAGGCCGAACACGCCGTTGCTTCCACGATCGTCGACCTGACCGGCAATTCACCGCGTATCTTGCGAGTGGGTGCCGTCTCGGCAGAATCCATCGCCGAGGTATTGGGCACCAGTCCGGAAAGCCTCGTAGAGGGAGTTTCGTAACGATGGTCGGCGCCGGCGGCGAGCGCGCGGGGGAATCCACGTATTGGGGACCGGATTTCGGTGAGCTTGCCACGGCGGACCCCGAGATCGCGGCTGTTGCGCTGGCCGAACTCGAGCGTCAGCGCGGCGGGCTTCAACTCATCGCAAGCGAGAACTTCACCAGCCCCTCGGTACTGGCTGCCTTGGGTTCGACCCTGAGCAACAAGTACGCCGAGGGCTATCCGGGTCGGCGTTACTACGGCGGGTGCGAGTACGTCGACGTAGCCGAGAATCTGGCGATCGACCGGGCAAAGGCACTGTTCGGCGCCGAGCACGTCAACGTCCAGCCGCATTCGGGGGCCACCGCGAATCTCGCGGTGTACGCCGCATTCGCCAAGCCCGGCGACACCGTATTGGCGATGAGTCTGCCGCACGGTGGGCATCTGACTCACGGGTCTCGGGTCAGCTTTTCGGGGCAGTGGTTCACCACCGTTCCCTATCACGTCGATTCGGCCACCGAATTGATCGACTACGACGAGGTTCGCACCCTGGCTCTGGCGCACAAGCCGAAAATCATCGTCGCCGGCGCGACCGCGTACTCCCGAACCATCGACTTCGCAGCCTTCCGGTCGATCGCGGACGAGGTTGGTGCGATCCTGTGGGTCGATGCCGCCCACTTCATCGGACTCGTGGCAGGCCGGGCGATACCGTCGTGTGTTCCGTATGCCGACGTGGTCTCCGCGACGACGCACAAGGTCCTCAGAGGTCCGCGCGGCGGAATGATCTTGTGCCGCAGCGAGCATGCCTCGGCTGTCGATCGCGCGGTGTTCCCCTTCATTCAAGGCGGCCCGATGATGCATGCGATCGCTGCGAAGGCGGTTGCCTTCAAAGAAGCGTCGACGCCGGAATATCGTTGGTATGCACAGGAAGTGGTTGCCAATGCGTCGGCGCTCGCGCAGTCGTTGGAAGCTCGCGGCCTGCGCACCGTGTCCGGTGGAACCGACACGCATCTGGCGCTTCTCGACCTGCGCGCAAGCGGTGTCACCGGAGTCGACGCCGAGCGTAGGTGCGGACTGGCTTCGATCACGCTCAACAAGAACGCGATTCCGTTCGATCCGCAGTCGCCGGCCGTCACGTCCGGAATCCGCGTCGGATCCGCGGCCGTGACGACCCAGGGATTCAACACGTCCGACATGAGCGTCGTGGGGGAGTTGATCGCGCGTGCAGTCGTAGCGGATCCAGCCACCACGTCAGGGGAGGCCGAGTTGGCATCAGTTGCCGACGGCGTTCGCGAACTGGTACGGGCAAAGCCTGCCTATCCCCGCCAGACGGGTGATCTCGCGCAGTGATCACTTCCTACGAGGCGACCACGTATCTGGCACAGGGCGGCGGGGGAGCGGGTGTTCCCATCCGTGAACTGTTGCTCGTGCTGTGTACGGCGGCGGTAGTGACATACCTGGCGACTGGCGCAGTCCGGTTGTTGGCGCTGCGGTTCGGCGCCGTCGCCATACCGCGTGATCGGGACGTTCACGTCGAGCCGATTCCGCGCCTCGGTGGCGTCGGAATGTATATCGGCATGGTTGTCGGTCTGCTGTTCGCGCAGCAATTACCGGCGCTCACAAGAGGTTTCGGCTTCGGTAGTCCGGATGTGCACGCTGCGCTCGTCGCGGGCGCCGTCATCGTCCTCGTGGGCGTGATCGACGACAGGTGGGGTCTCGACGCTCTCACCAAGTTCGTGGGTCAGGTGACTGCTGCCGGAGTTCTTGTGGTGATGGGCGTCAGTTGGTTCATCATCTACAACCCGTTCGGTGGTGACGGTGGGTCCACGATCATCCTCGATCAGATTCAATCGGGACTGTTCACGGTGGCTATCGCCGTGGCGACCATCAACGCGATGAACTTCGTCGACGGTCTCGACGGATTGGCCGCCGGTTTGGGCCTCATCGCGGCCTTGGCGATCCTCATCTTCTCGATCGGTCTGCTCCACGATCAGGGCGGCGACGCGAGTGTCTACCCGCCGGCGATGATCGCGGCGGCCTTGGCAGGCGCTTGTCTCGGTTTTCTTCCGCACAACTTCAATCCAGCGCGCATTTTCATGGGCGATTCCGGGTCGATGTTGATCGGTCTCATGCTTGCCGCGATCTCCACCAGTGCATCCGGTCGTATTCCGCTCACTGCTTACGGAACCCGCGACCTGGTCGGCCTCCTCGCGCCGTTGTTGCTGGTCGGTGCTGTGATGTTCATCCCGATGCTGGACATGCTCCTGGCCGTGATCCGCCGGACGAAAGCGGGCGTCAGTCCGTTCAGTCCGGACAAGATGCACCTGCATCATCGCCTCCTGCAAATCGGACACACGCACCGACGGGTTGTGCTGGTCATCTACCTGTGGGTCAGCGTTCTGGCTTTCGGTGCCGTCGGATCCTCGCTGCTCAATCGACAGCTGGTTGTCGTACTGGTTGCGGCCGGGTTGGTCATTGCCTTGTTCTTCACCGCGGTGCCGTCCCTGATCGATCGCAAGCAACAGCGTCGGTAGCCAAGTTTCCCGATCCATTACCCTTGGGCATCGTGACGAACACGCCGCAGCCTGTACCTGCCTCGCAACCCATCCCTGATTCGACCGCCGCCATGAAGTCGGCCGTGAAGTGGGGTGTGATGGGGCTGATCGCGCTGGCCGTGGTCGGCGCGCTCCTGGGCGGGCTCTTCGCCGGCAAGGAAGGCGTCTACGGCGCTTTGATCGGCGCAGCCGTCGGCGGCGGGTTCATCCTGTTCACGGCGCTGGGCGTGCTGCTCACAGCGAAGTTGCCTGCGCTCACGGCCGGTGCAGTTCTTCTCGGCACGTGGCTGCTGAAGATGATTCTCGCGATGGTTGTTCTCTTTGTCCTCTCGGACATGGATTTCTACAACAAGACCGCTCTCATCCTGGTCATCATCATGTCGCTGGTCGTCGTGCTCGGTGCGGAGACATACGGCGTTCTCGGAACCAAAACTCCGTACGTCGATCCCACTCCCAGCAGCAACGTCGACGACGACGAGTAGTACTACAAGAGGTAACTAATCGGACTTCCAGGTACCCCATCTACACAATGTCGTAGATGACTTGATAAGGTTCGGTTCAAGCGAGAGCAATGGTGGGCCGAGTAACACTCAGCCGACGATGCCATGTGCTCGCAGGTGGTCGAAATTCTGGCCACTGAGTCGACGAGAGTCGCCGACACCGACAGACGCCAGGCCCCTCTAGGGTTCTCCAGCTGCTGACGAATGCGCGAGTCGAACTTGTCGACTTGTAGATCGTCAATGTCCGATCGAACCGCAGTCAATGATGGCTGCGGACCGACTACGGGAGAGAACGCTGAGCGTCACCACCCTGGCCGCGGATGAATTCCATGCGCCGTCACTAGACGATTTTTTCCCGCCCTCCGTGTTGATTCACGCGGGCCCCTTCGAGCTCGACCGTCTGATGCTGATTCGTCTGCTGATGTCGGTGCTGGTCGCAGCCTTCTTCGTGATCGCGATGCGCAGCCCTCGATTGGTTCCCCGTGGGATGCAGAACGCCGCTGAGCTTGCGCTCGACTTCGTTCGTATCAACATCGCCGAGGAGATCCTGGGCAAGGAACAGGGCAAGCGCTTCCTGCCGGTCATCACGACGATCTTCTTCATCGTGGTCGCCAGCAACATGGCCAGCATCATTCCTTTCCTGAACATCTCGCCGAACGCACGAATCGGTATGCCCCTGGTACTCGCGGCGCTCGCCTACATCGTGTTCAACTACGTCGGAATCAAGAAGTACGGCTTCTTCAAGTACGTCAAGAGCAGCATCGTCGTTCCCGGCGTTCCGCTGCCCCTGCACTTCTTGTTGGTGCCCATCGAGTTCATCTCGACCTTCATCCTGCGCCCGTTCACGCTGATGGTTCGTCTCATGGCCAACATGTTGGCCGGCCACATCCTGCTGGTGCTGTTCTTCAGCGCGACGAACTACTTCTTCTTCGTGTCCGGCGGATTCCAGGCGATCTTCGGCGTTCCGTCGATCATCGCCGGTATCGCATTCACGTTCTTCGAGCTGCTGGTCATCTTCCTGCAGGCTTACGTGTTCGCGTTGCTGACCGCGGTGTACATCGAATTGGCGCTCCACGCCGACGAGCACTGACCTTTTACCTCCTCACCAGCTACACCAAGAACTGAGCCTCTTGCCGAATCCGGCAGAGGTCAACAGAAAGGGAATGGAACACCATGAGCATCGCTTACCTCGCTCAGGAAGTTGTCGAGACCAAGTCGCGCGGCTACGGAGCCATCGGCTACGGCCTCGCAGCAATCGGCCCCGGCATCGGCGTGGGCATCGTTGTGGGCAAGGCAATCGAAGGCATGGTCCGCCAGCCCGAGATGGCCGGCCAGGTTCGTACCACCATGTTCCTCGGTATTGCATTCACCGAGGCCCTCGCATTGATCGGCCTTGTCGCCGGTTTCATTTTCTAAGACAGACATGGGAGCCACCTTCGCAGTGCTCGCGGCAACAGAGGAGACACACAATCCTCTCTTGCCCGAGACATACGACATCGTGTGGTCCGCGGTTGCGCTCGTCGTAGTCGGTTTTGTCTTCTGGAAGCTCGTTCTTCCGAAGTTCCAGAAGGTCTTGGCCGAACGCACCGAGCAGATCGAGGGCGGCATCAAGAAGGCCGAAGACGCACAGGCAGAGGCAGCGGCCGCGCTCGAGCAGTACCGCGCGCAGCTCGCCGAAGCTCGTACCGAGGCAGCGCAGATCCGTGAGGAAGCGCGTACCCAGGGTCAGCAGATCATCGCTGACATGAAGGTTCAGGCGCAGGACGAGAGCGACCGCATCGTGGCCGCAGGCCACAGCCAGCTCGTCGCCCAGCGTCAGCAGATCGTCGCTGAGCTCCGCTCGGATCTCGGCAAGACCGCTGTAGACCTGGCCGAGAAGGTCATCGGGGAGTCTCTCGCCGACGACGTGAAGCGCGCCGGAACGGTTGATCGTTTCCTCAACGAGCTCGACACCGTCAGCGCTGATTCAGCCAGGAAGTGAGCAACATGTACGCAGCGAGCCGTGAAGCCTTGGCGCAGACTCGTTCTGCGCTGAGCAGTGCCCTGGGCGCCGTCTCTGCAGGAGCCGCAACTGCTGCTTCTGCTCAGGCTGGGTCCGAGCTCTTCTCGGTGGTCGAGGTACTCGACGGCCAGCGCGCTCTTCGCAGCGCGCTGGCTGACGCTTCGGCACCGGCCGCTGGTCGCCAGGCTTTGGCAGAGCAGTTGTTCTCCGGAAAGGTCGGCGCCGAGGCGCTCGCCACCGTGAAGGCAGCTGCAGGCCAGGACTGGTCTGCGGCCCGCGACTTGGTCAACTCGCTCGAACTGCTCGGACGCGAAGCTCTGCTCCGCGCCGCAGCCGATCAGAGCCAGTTGGACACCGTTGAGGACGAGCTCTTCCGTCTCGGTCGCATCGTGGCAGGGGATCCCAGCCTGGAGCAGACGCTCTCGGATCTGTCGGTTCCCGCAGCCCGCAAGCGTGAGTTCCTCTCCCGCTTGCTCTACGGCAAGGTCACCGCGGTCACCGAGGCACTCGCCGGACAGGCCGTCGGCCGGTTGAAGTCTGCACCCGCAGACACTTTCGATCAGCTGTCGAATCTTGCCGCAGCGCAGCGCGATACCACCGTTGCTCACGTTCGCAGCGCCTCGGCGTTGAGCTCGGAGCAGTCGGATCGCTTGGCCAGCACTCTTACCCGCACCTACGGGAAGCCGGTAGCAGTACACGTCGAGGTTGATCCAGAACTCCTCAGCGGCTTGGTCGTCCGGGTGGGCGACGAGGTTATCGACGGCAGCGCAGCGGGTCGACTCGCAGCACTGCGGAAGAACCTCAAGTAGTCCTTCAGCCGAACACATACTCCAGATCTTTTCGAAGACCAGACACCGAGAGCAGGAAAAACATGGCGGAGCTGACGATCTCCTCCGACGAGATCCGTAGCGCGATCGACAACTACACCGCGAGCTACTCCCCGGAGGCCTCCCGTGAGGAGGTCGGCACAGTGACCGACACCAGTGACGGCATTGCGCACGTCTCTGGCCTGCCTTCGGCTATGTCCAACGAGCTGTTGGAGTTCCCCGGTGGAATCGTCGGCGTCGCGCTCAACCTGGATGCCACCGAAATCGGTGCCGTCATCCTTGGCGATTACCAGAACATTCAAGAAGGCCAGGAAGTAAAGCGCACGGGCGACGTTCTGTCGGTTCCCGTCGGCGATGCTTTCCTCGGCCGCGTCATCGACCCGCTGGGTGCGCCCATCGACGGACTCGGCGAGATCGAGAGCACCGAGAACCGTGCACTCGAGCTCCAGGCCGCTTCGGTGCTCGAGCGCCAGCCGGTCGAAGAGCCGCTCCAGACCGGTATCAAGGCTATCGACGCCATGACCCCGATCGGCCGCGGCCAGCGCCAGCTCATCATCGGCGACCGCAAGACCGGCAAGACCGCGGTCTGCATCGACGCCATCCTGAACCAGAAGGCCAACTGGGATTCCGGCGATGTCAACAAGCAGGTGCGCTGCATCTACGTTGCCATCGGTCAGAAGGGTTCCACCATCGCGGGCGTCAAGGCTGCCCTCGAGGAGAAGGGCGCGATGGAGTACACCACCATCGTTGCTGCTCCGGCCTCTGATTCCGCAGGCTTCAAGTGGCTCGCACCGTACACCGGCTCGGCCATCGGCCAGCACTGGATGTACCAGGGCAAGCACGTTCTGGTCGTGTTCGACGACCTGACCAAGCAGGCAGAGGCGTACCGCGCCATCTCGCTGCTGCTGCGTCGCCCGCCGGGACGCGAGGCTTACCCCGGTGACGTCTTCTACTTGCACTCCCGTCTGCTGGAGCGTTCGGCGAAGCTGTCCGACGCACTCGGCGGTGGCTCGCTGACGGCTCTGCCGATCATCGAGACCAAGGCGAACGACGTCTCGGCTTACATCCCGACCAACGTCATCTCCATCACCGATGGTCAGGTGTTCCTCGAGTCCGACCTGTTCAACAAGGGCGTTCGCCCCGCGATCAACGTCGGTATCTCGGTCTCCCGCGTCGGTGGCGCTGCACAGACCAAGGGCATGAAGAAGGTTTCCGGTTCGCTGCGTCTGGAACTGGCTCAGTTCCGTGAGCTCGAAGCGTTCTCCGCTTTCGCATCCGACCTCGACGCTGCCTCCAAGGCTCAGCTCGAGCGCGGTGCCCGTCTGGTCGAGCTGCTCAAGCAGGATCAATACAGCCCGATCCCTGTCGAGGACCAGATCGTCTCGATCTACCTCGCCGGCGAAGGCATCTTCGACAGCGTTCCGATCGGTGACGTCCGTCGCTTCGAGAAGGAACTGCTCGAAGACCTCAAGCACTCGGCTGCTGGCGTCTACTCCAGCATCAACGGCGGTAAGGCACTCGATGCCGACAACGCTGCTGCGCTGATCGCTGCAACGAACAAGTTCAAGGAAGGCTTCATCGCATCCGACGGAAGCCGGGTCGTGAACGAGGCCGAGGCTGACGCTTTGGGCGCCGACGAGGTCGAGAACGAGCAGATCAACGTCAAGCGCAAGACCGTCAGCAAGTGACGTACGCGCCCATGACACTGCGAATTCCGAAGGGAGAGTGATTGATCGATGGCGAGCATTCTCGAATTGCGGTCTCGTATCAAGTCGGTCAACTCGACCAAGAAGATCACCAAGGCACAGGAACTGATCGCGACTTCGCGTATCACCAAGGCTCAGATTCGCGTCGCCGCGTCCAAGCCGTATGCCGAGGAGATCACGAAGGTACTCACCGAATTGGCGAGTGCGTCTGCTTCGCTCGATCACCCGTTGCTCAACGAGCGCCCGGAGCCCAAGCGGGCTGCGGTCCTCGTTGTCACCAGTGACCGCGGCATGTGTGGTGGCTACAACTCCAACGTCCTCAAGCAGGCAGAAGAGCTCATGGCTCTCCTCCGCAGCGAGGGCAAGGAGCCGGTCGTGTACGTGCTCGGTTCCAAGGGACTCGGCTACTACACGTTCCGCGGCCGCGACATCGGTGCTGCGTGGACGGGCTTCTCGCAGGATCCGGGTTACTCGGATGCAGCGAAGGCCAGCCGCCACCTGGTGGAGCTGTTCATGGCTGGTTCGGGTAACCAGGTTGCCGCTCCGAACGGTGAAGGCACGATCGAGGGCGTCGACGAACTCCATATCGTCTACACCCGCTTCGTGTCGATGCTGACGCAGACTCCCGAGGTTCGCCGTATGGCTCCTCTCGAGGTCTTCGTGTCGGAAGAGCGCATCGAACTCGGTGACGACATGCTGACCAACGGCCACGACGACGACCATGACAATGGCCCCGTCGCGGACTTCAGCTTCGAGCCCGAGCCCGAGAAGCTTCTCGGTGCTCTTCTCCCGAAGTACGTCAGCACTCGTATCTTCTCGTCGCTTCTCGATGCTGCGGCATCGGAGTCGGCAGCCCGTCGTACCGCCATGAAGGCCGCGACGGACAACGCAAACGAACTGGTGAACACGTTGAGCCGTCAGGCCAACCAGGCTCGCCAGGCCCAGATCACCCAGGAAATCAGCGAGATCGTCGGCGGCGCCAACGCGCTCGCCTCGAGCGCAGGAAGTGACTAGCACATGACCGCAGCAGTAACCGAAAACAACGGGGCAGGTTCGGCTTCGGCCGTAGCCGGCCGCGTCGTGCGGGTCATCGGTCCCGTCGTGGACGTTGAATTCCCGCGTGGCGCTGTTCCTGAACTGTTCAACGCCCTGAACGCCGAGATCACGCTTCCCTCGGTCGCCAAGACGCTGACGCTCGAGGTTGCACAGCACCTCGGTGACAACCTGGTCCGCACCGTCTCCATGCAGCCCACCGACGGCCTCGTCCGCGGCACTGCAGTGACCGACTCGGGCAAGCCGATCTCGGTTCCCGTCGGTGACGTCGTCAAGGGCCACGTGTTCAACGCCCTGGGCGATTGCCTCGACACCCCCGGCCTCGGCCGCGACGGCGAGCAGTGGGGCATCCACCGCAAGCCACCAGCCTTCGATCAGCTCGAAGGTAAGACCGAGATCCTCGAGACCGGCATCAAGGTCATCGACCTTCTCACCCCGTACGTCAAGGGTGGAAAGATCGGCCTGTTCGGTGGCGCCGGCGTCGGCAAGACCGTTCTGATCCAGGAAATGATCACGCGTATCGCTCGCGAGTTCTCGGGCACCTCGGTGTTCGCAGGCGTCGGTGAGCGTACCCGTGAGGGCACCGACCTCCACCTGGAAATGGAAGAGATGGGCGTCCTCCAGGACACCGCCCTTGTCTTCGGCCAGATGGACGAGCCGCCCGGAACGCGTATGCGCGTCGCCCTGTCCGCACTGACGATGGCGGAGTACTTCCGCGACGTTCAGGGCCAGGACGTCCTGTTGTTCATCGACAACATCTTCCGCTTCACGCAGGCAGGTTCCGAGGTTTCCACCCTCCTCGGCCGTATGCCTTCGGCAGTGGGCTACCAGCCCACGCTGGCGGACGAGATGGGTGAGCTCCAGGAGCGCATCACCTCGACCCGCGGTCGCTCGATCACCTCGCTGCAGGCTATTTACGTGCCTGCCGACGACTACACCGACCCCGCGCCGGCTACGACGTTCGCGCACCTCGATGCCACCACCGAGCTCTCGCGCCCGATTTCGCAGATGGGTATCTACCCCGCTGTGGATCCGCTGAGCTCGACCTCCCGCATCCTGGAGCCCGGCATCGTCGGTGCCGAGCACTTCCGTGTTGCCAACGAGGTCAAGCGCATCCTGCAGAAGTACAAGGAACTGCAGGACATCATCGCCATCCTCGGTATGGACGAGCTTCAGGAAGAGGACAAGGTCCTCGTCGGCCGCGCCCGTCGTATCCAGAAGTTCCTCGGCCAGAACTTCATCGTTGCCGAGAAGTTCACCGGTGAGCCCGGCTCCGTCGTGCCGCTCCGCGACACGATCGAAGCCTTCGACCGCGTCTGCAAGGGCGAGTTCGATCACCTGCCCGAGCAGGCATTCAACAGCTGCGGTGGACTCGACGACGTCGAAGCTGCAGCCAAGAAGATGGCCGGGAAGTAGTCCACGATGGCTGAGATGACCGTAGAACTCGTTGCCGTCGAGCAGCGCTTGTGGTCTGGTTCGGCGACGCTGGTCAGCGCTCAGACCACTGAGGGCGAAATCGGCATCATGCCCGGGCATGAGCCGGTCCTCGGCCAGCTGATCGAGGGCGGAACCGTGTCGATCACCCCGGTCGACGGCGAGCGTATCGTTGCTGCAGTACACGGAGGGTTCCTCTCCGTCACTGCGACGACGGTGACGATTCTTGCCGAGTCCGCGGACATGGCACAGGACATCGACGTCGAGGCAGCCAAGGCTGTCTTGGCCGAGAACTCGGGCGACCTCGAAGCGATTGCGGTCGCCAAGGGTCAGCTCCGGGCCGTCGAGCGCGCGTAAGTTACTCGAGTAAAGCCGCGACGGGAGCCGACGAACAGTGACATTCGGAATGACTGTGTTGATCATTCTGGTTGTGCTGCTCGCGGTTCTCGTTGCGGCTTTTCTGTATCGTCTGCTGGTTCTACGTCGCGGCGGTACCGCTGCACTGCTTCGTGTTCTGCCATCCCCGGGGGACAGCGGGTGGCGTCACGGAATCATTCGCTACGGCGAAAGCACCTTCGTCTTTTTCAAACTGTCGAGTCTGCGGCCGGGCCCGGACTCCAGGATTGATCGTCAAGGAATCGAGGTCGAGAGCCGTCGCTCTCCCTCGGGTACCGAATTCGACATCATGAGCGACGATATCGTCGTGGTCAAGGTCAACGACGGATCGTCGGCCTACGAAATCGCCTTGGACAGTGGAGCATTGACAGCTTTCCTGTCCTGGGTCGAATCACGGCCGGACGGGCGCGCCCGTAGGCGACGCACCGCCTGACCGGTCCCGCTCAAGCCCCGGCGCCGGGCTTCCAGAGCACATCGCCTTCAGGATTTGCCACTCTTCCCATGATGAAGAGCAGATCCGACAATCTGTTGAGATATTTCGCGGGGAGGACGCTGGTGTCTTCCGGGTTCGCATCGATGGCGGACCAGGCCGCACGCTCCGCACGCCGCGAGACGGTTCGTGCTACGTGAAGCAGGGCGCCCAGGGCAGTTCCGCCGGGCAGAATGAACGAATTCAACGGTGCCAGTTGCTCATTGAGCTCATCGCACCATCCTTCGAGTCGATCGATATAGGCCTGAGTCACTCGCAGCGGTGGGTACTTCGGGTTCTCGACGACAGGGGTGGACAGGTCGGCCCCCGCGTCGAAGAGGTCGTTCTGGATCTGGCGCAGCATCGTGAGCAGATTCTCCGGGGGTGTGCCGAGGGCAACGGCCACACCGATCGCCGCGTTGGTCTCGTCGCAATCCGCGTAGGCGACCAGACGCGGATCGTTCTTGGAGACTCGCGAAAAATCACTGAGGCCGGTGGTCCCGTCGTCGCCGGTCCGGGTGTAGATCTTCGTCAGGTGAACAGACATAGGGCTACGGTACCGGCGCGGTGCCGACGAGGTTGTGGCTCTAGGCTGTGAACCGTGAGTGAGCACTTTCTTGTGACCGGGGGTAACCGCCTCGAAGGTGAAGTACTGGTGGGAGGGGCCAAGAACAGTGTGTTGAAGCTGATGGCCGCTGCGCTGTTGGCCGAAGGCACCACTGTGGTGACCAACTGCCCGGACATTCTCGACGTGCCCCTGATGGCGGACGTCTTGCGAGGGCTGGGCTGCGAGGTCGAACTCGAAGACTCCGAAGTGCGGATCACGACGCCGGCCGAGCCGAAATATCACGCTGATTTTGACGCGGTGAAGCAGTTTCGGGCGTCGGTGTGTGTGCTTGGTCCGCTGGTCGCGCGTTGTCGACGCGCTGTTGTCGCACTTCCTGGCGGCGATGCGATCGGTTCGAGGCCACTCGACATGCACCAATCCGGGCTCCGCCTGTTGGGCGCGCGTAGCGAAATCGAACACGGATGTGTCGTTGCCGAGGCAGACGACCTTCACGGTGCGAACATTCGCCTGGTCTTCCCGTCTGTGGGTGCAACCGAGAACATCTTGATGGCAGCAGTGCTCGCCCGAGGTGAAACGGTGATCGACAACGCTGCACGTGAGCCCGAGATCGTTGATCTCTGCAACATGCTCAACGAAATGGGCGCCAAGGTGTCGGGCGGCGGAAGTTCGACGCTCACCATTCAAGGCGTCCGCAAGTTGGAGCCGACTACGCACCGCGTCATCGGTGACCGGATCGTTGCCGCAACGTGGGGTGTCGCTGCCTCCATGACCAGGGGCGACGTCCGCGTTCGCGGGGTGAACCACAAGCATCTCGGGTTGGTCCTCGACAAGCTTCGGACAGCCGGCGCGGAGGTGACTCCCGAGGTAGACGGTTTCCGTGTCATCCAGCGTGAACGGCCCAAAGCAGTCAATTTCGCAACATTGCCTTACCCCGGATTCCCGACAGACCTGCAGCCGATGGCAATCGGTTTGGCGGCGGTTGCCGAGGGCACCTCGATGATCACCGAGAACGTATTCGAATCGCGTTTCCGATTTGTCGAGGAAATGATCCGACTGGGCGCCGACGCTCGTACTGACGGTCACCACGCGGTGATCCGCGGAGTTCCAGTGCTGTCGAGTGCGCCGGTGTGGTCTTCGGACATTCGGGCAGGCGCCGGGCTCGTGCTTGCCGGGTTGGTCGCGGACGGAACCACCGAAGTCCACGACATCTTCCACATCGACCGTGGGTACCCGCGTTTCGTCGAGAATCTTCGTGGACTCGGGGGAGTGATCGAGAGGGTGGGCTCCGAATAGGTTCGGTGCTCGGCGTCACACTCGGGCCTATTCGCGATTGGCGGAAAGGCTTAACTGTCTGACCTGGCCTTGGCTAGTGAATCGGTGTTGTGACCAGGCGATTTGTGAATTGATTGAAGGTTCGCGTAACTTATTCCAAGTCAGAGCGACACGGACACCGACTCCCGCCTTCACGGC